>CBDUZM010000350.1:0-4213 GCA_965371685.1 uncultured Spirochaetaceae bacterium
CAACTCTTAGACCGGGTACTTCAATTCTCATCTTTTCGAGCAGGTCTTGATGCCATCGATCTTTATCTAACTCATTTTCAAAGAAATGGGATATACGCAGGAATGCGGTCTCCAAACAGGTATAAAAGCTGTCAAGTAGATCAGCCAGGTAGGAAGCGGTAATCGGTTTTTCCCCCAGGTTTTGCAGCTCTTCTGCCTGAAACATCTTATGCTTCTCATACAAATCGATAACAATAGCCATAGTGTTCCGTATCTCAGCCACCAGAACCCGGGGCTCGTTATTCTTTGCCATACACCAGCCTTCCTCTATCGCGAATATTGCGGGCGTGGAGCGGGTGGATCTTTTCAAGCTCGACAATATCCACAGGAAATTCGGTTATATCTGTTGCTTTTCCGTACATTTCAAAAAAAGATTCAGCTGATATATGTCCGGAAAGAGCTATATCGATGTCGGATATTTCAGAGAATCGATCGCGATCCAGCAGGGATCCCCACTGGTAGATGGCTCTGGGATGGTAGGTTTTCCAGATCATCTTGGCAATTTGTTCGAAGTCTTCCCAGGCTTTCTTGAAACGTTGTTCGAGAAGAGACTGCCTCCTTTCTATTCTTGCGCGTAAGAAGTTACGAGTTTCAGCGAGATCGAATCCCTCGAAATACTATTTACTCACAACGGAATTGTAGCATAAAAACCGGAAGAGAGCTACATATTGGAGTGAATATTATCTACATAATGTCTGCCTGAAGGACGTGTTGGGCTCAACGGCTTCTTTTTCCCGCTATAGCGGAATTATCATACTGTAACAGCTCTATCTAGCTATAAAAGATGCTTCGGTAGCTGATTTTACTGATATAGCATTAAAATATCTAAAACATCTTTAGTCGTTCTTGACAAAGGGATATAAACAGCATATTTTACTTATATAGCGGGAATATTTATATGAACCCTATCGACAAAATCGGTGATATAGTTCGTTTCCATAGAAAAAGGGCCGGTCTTACTCAGATGGAACTGGCCACTCTGGCCGGTATCGGCAAGACGGCTGTCTTTGATGTGGAGAAAGGAAAGCAGACCGTGAGACTTAACACCCTCGCAGCGATCCTGGACGTCCTGAATATCCGGATCCAGCTGGAGGGTCCGTTGATTAACGATTGGCGGAGACGGGAAGGGGACTATCAGTCGTGAGATCGGCCAACGTCTATATGCACGGAAAGCTAGCCGGTATCCTGGACGAGATCGAGCCGCAAAGGCGGTACCGCTTCAGATACCTGGACACCTATACGGGAGAGCCTGTCTCATTAAAGATGCCTGTCAATAATCCAGTATATGAATTCGAGCGCTTTCCCCCGTTCTTCGATGGATTACTACCCGAGGGATTCATGCTGGAAGCGCTGCTCCGGCAGCAGAAAATCGACAGGTACGATCATTTCTCCCAACTGCTTGTCGTGGGTGGCGAGTTGGTCGGAGCGGTTACTGTTGAGGAAGTGATGTGAATCGCTGTCCCATAACATACGAGAATTGTGGTAGCGCACGCTACTCCCGAAAAGGTATCAGGAAACTATCACGCCTGCTTGATGCGTTAAATGATTTTCCCTATTCAGCCGACCAACAGAGAAAAGAAGCAGCTTTGCGGGTCAGTAAGCTATCCATTCAGGGTATACAGCCCAAACTGAGCACAAGACTCAATATAAAAAACGCTGTTTTCGAAATTATCGATCGTGGCGGCCGATACATAGTTAAGCCTCAGCACGACGTCTATCCTGAACTGCCGGAGAATGAAGATCTATCCATGCGGCTGGCCTCGGCAATCAATATTTCCGTGCCATTCCACGGATTGGTCTACTGCAAGGACGGTACGTTCTCCTATTTTATCAGACGCTTTGATCGTACCGGTAAGTCAGGTAAGCTGGCCACCGAGGATTTTGCGCAGATAACAGGGAGGGATAGAGAAACCAAATACGATTTCAGCATGGAGAGACTTGTTGCTGTTCTTGACGTATGCACCTTCCCGGCAGTTGAAAGAGTTCGATTGTTTAGAAGGTGCATATTCAACTTCCTTATCGGTAACGAAGACATGCACTTAAAAAATTTTTCGCTGATCACCAGGGACAGTAAGACCGAGCTTTCGCCGGCCTATGATTACTTAAGCACAACAGTGGCTTTCCTGTTGCTGGGAAAGGACGAAAAGGAGATCGAAGAAATTGCACTGCCTCTAAAGGGAAAAAAAAGGAACCTGACTGGGTCAGCCTGGATAGACTACTTCGGGAGGGAAAGGTTGGGATTAAATCCGAAGGTAGTAACCGGAGAGTTGTCGCGTTTTACGAACAACTTCGATCGGTGGACCAGTCTGATCCAAAACAGCTTTCTATCCGATACAGCCAAAGATCTCTACTTGAAACTTATTTCCAATCGCCGCAGCATCCTGAGCTTAAATGCAGGCTGAGCTGCATGCGCATCAGGCGCCCAAATAAACTCCTCTCGAGACATTTTTAATCTTTCCTTTATCTTTAAGCCTCTGAACCGTATTATAGATCTTTCTCTCATCAAATCCTGTTTTTAGTTTCAGGGAGGCAATGTTGATACCCTTCCTGCTTCTTCTGACAATCTTCTCTATAACGGTGATCGCAGAAGTCTTTTTCGGTAAGCTCTGCACAGCCCTCTTCGAGGCGGTCTTTTCCAACGGGACGGCAGAGATGCCATCTTTTGGGCTTATACCGTCTTCCAGATCAATGCCGAATACATCTGACATGTCTGAATCATCCATGACGCGACTACTCTTCTTCTCGGCTTTTGTAAGTAATTCCCGGGCCTTGTCCATTACCACATCTGATACCAGGTCACTGATTTCAACTCCTCTGAGCTTAAAAAACATGCGTGGCGCCTCATCCAATCTGGCGCCGACTCCGTAGAGTGTAGCAGCCACATGCTTGCACATGGAAGCTCGGTCCGGGCAGCTGCATGAGAACTTGATTTCTGAAGGGGTCGGGAATAACCCCTCTCCTTTAGCCGTGAATATTTCTGATAGGGCCCTGGGGAATTTCCCTATCAACAATTCCTGCAAAGATCCCAGTTTTCCCTTACAGGCATGGGTAATCGCATTCCATCGAGCTCGGGATATCTTTTTTATTTCGACCGATACCGAATAAGGCTGTGAAGCCGTTCCCTGAACTAAAGATTTTACCAGCCCGGGATTAACTTGAAGGTCCAATACACATCCGTGGCGAACATAGCTCCGCCCGCGTTCGATCCTGTACGCATAATCTGCATAGCGCTCCAGGTTCAGGTTCCAGGACTTACCCCACCATGTCCTGGCAATTGTATACCCCTTGATAAAAATCGGTCGAACGTGCGAATTTTTTTTCTTAAGCTGTTTTAGCTTTCTGGCAGCTTTTGCCTTCTTTTCCGCCACCGTCACATAAGGCGAATATCCCCGATAACTCATCGTCACCTCCCGCAGTCTACAGTGTCAGTGTAAAGAGATCATTTAATTCATTGTCGTTCATTTCAGTTATCCAGCCTTCACCTGTACCGGCAACAACATCCTGGAACAATCTGGATTTTTCTTCAAGCATTCCGTCTATTTTTTCTTCAATCGTACCTTTTGTGATAAACTTATGTACCACAACATTTTTTTTCTGTCCGATTCTAAACGCTCGATCGGTGGCCTGGTTTTCAACGGCAGGATTCCACCACCGATCAAAATGGATGACATGATTCGCCCGGGTTAAATTCAAGCCCACTCCGCCTGCTTTTAAGGAAAGAACCATGAATGGAACATACTCTTCACTTTGAAATTGCTCAATAATATTTTTTCTTTTACCAACAGGCACGCCCCCGTGCAGGATCAACCCCTTCCGTTTGAATATGGATTCCAGGTAGCTGCAAAGCGGCGCCGTTATTTCTCTGAATTGAGTGAATACCAGCGCTCTCTCGCGTTTCTCATAGATTATTTCGCAGATTTCACGAAGTCGTGCAAACTTTCCGCTGTCTTTTCCTTCGTATTCACCGGTGCCGAGGTATTGATCCGGATGATTGCAGAGTTGCTTGAATTTCATCAGGGAAGATAGAATCAGCCCCTTTCTCTGGATTCCTTCCGATCGGGCGATCGTTTTCGCTACTTCCTCAATCAGATTCTGATAGAGAATAACCTGTTTCTTACTCAAAGCAGCATACGTTTTCATCTCCACCTTTTCCGGGAGATCCGATATGACCGAT
>CBDUZM010000351.1:0-4212 GCA_965371685.1 uncultured Spirochaetaceae bacterium
ACAGGACGAACATCATCGAAGAACATGCCGAGGCTTTCAGGAAGGTATCCGCCAATTACAAGGACCTTCTTCCGGGTGATAAAGGCGAAAAAGAGGCCGAAGGCTACAGCACCTCCTTCAGGTAGACGATTTATATACGGCCTATGTTTCCCAATTAGAACGCTGCCGGGTTAAACAGCATACCGAATATGATACTTGTATCCCTGTTCCACCAGGAAGAGCTGCCGTTTTATCCCAAATGCCTGCTCGTCCGTTCCCTTTGAGACCAGGGTGTAGAATAGTGAACGGCGTTTCTTAGGTCTGAGTATTCGTCCCAGACGCTGGGCTTCTTCCTGGCGGGAACCAAATGCGCCTGAAACCTGAATTAATATATTTGCATCCGGCAGATCAACGGCAAAGTTTGCCACCTTGGAAACAACCAGCACCTTAATGCGTCCTGCCTTGAAATCATCGTACAGCCGGCGGCGGTCGGAATGTTTGGTTTTGCCGGTAATGAGGATAAGCTGCAAAGACCGGGCGATCTCTTCCAGTTGGGAAATATACTGGCCGATGACAAGGATATTATCCTCAGTATGGTTTGAGATGAGCTCCCTGACCATTTCAAGCTTGTGTGGATTTTCCGCTGCAATCCGAAAACGCTCGCGCTTGCCCGCGTGGGCGTACCTGAGCTCGACTTCATCCGGCATGGACAGTCGATATTCCGTGCAGTATGCTTCGGCTATGTAGCCCCGGTTTTCCAGGACTTTCCAGGGAACATCGTAGCGTTTCGGGCCGATCAGGGCAAATACATCGTCCTCACGGCCGTCTTCACGAACCAGGGTAGCGGTCAGGCCAAGCCTGCGTCTTGCCTGGATCCCGGTGGTGGCTCGAAATACCGGAGCGGGAAGAAGGTGTACCTCATCGTAGATAATTAAACCCCAGTTCTGCCGGGTGAAAATCTCCAGGTTTCGCATAGTATCGCTTTTATTCTTCCGGTAGGTCAGCATCTGATAGGTGGTGATGGTTACCGGTTTGATCTCTTTAGCCATGCCGGTGTACTCTCCGACTTGCTCCGCCTTTATGCTGGTTTTGGAGATGATCTCATCCCTCCACTGGCAGACCGATACATTGTTGGCGCCCACTATCAGAACACGGCTGGAAACGCGAGCAATTACGCCCAGCCCAATGATGGTTTTACCCGAACCGCAGGGCAGTACGATAATTCCGCTGCCTCCTGTTTCGCTTCCGGCATGGTAGAAAGCCTCCACGGCATCGGTCTGGTAATCCCTCAGCCCGAAAGGGTTGTTGTCGAGATCGGTCTCACGCAGGACGATTTCAAGAGGATCTCCCGAAATGTAGCCGCATATATCCTTAACCGGATATCCGGCCTTGATAAGGGCCTGCTTCACGCTGCCTCGTTCCTCAGTCCGGATGAAAAGAGAATCCTCATTCCGTTCAAGCCAGTAGGGTTTCAGGCGATCGTCATGGATAATTCGTTCCAGGATAAGTGAGTCTTTCACTTCCAGGCGCAGCTGCCCCGGAGAGTCTTTTACCAGAACCAGCTTGCCATATATGCTGTACCACTCCCGGATATCGGCAATAACATTTGAAGGTATCGTGTACCGTGAAAAACGATTCATTCCATCGAGTATCTCTGCAAGAGGGATCTCCAGGGCAGCGGCGTTCCACAGCGAAAGTGGGGTAATCCTGTAAGTATGGATAAATTCAGGAGATTTGACTAATTCGGAAAACGGGCCCAGAAAATCCCTGGCCTCTTTGTACTGCGGATGCTCCACCTCGAGCATCAGGGTGTGATCGCTTTGGACTACCAGCGGATTCATTTCACAAAATCCTCGATCTTTACGATAAACCCTTTCTTAAAAGCTTTAAGAATCTCCTCGGCCTGTGCTTCGTATCGCGCATCATAAGTAAGAGTCCGATTGACAGTGTCAGCCTGGACGAGACAGCGGGCATCCAAAAAAGCTTTATTAAACTTTTTAAATGAAGTAATGTCAGGAAAATGGAGCACGATCATGGTTTGACGCATCAGGGTAAGCGGCTTTTTCTCTTTTGATTGAAGAGCTCCCGCTGATTCTTTTGGGAAAACAGTATCGGCTCTATCAGGCAGAGGCTGCAGCGTAGATTTTTTGTGCGTAATTCGAAGAGGAACCAGCTCTGCCTTCTCCAGCCGGCTAAAGAGAGTTCCCGGAGAGCGGACAATCCTGAGATTGGGCGATATTTCCTCCGCTGTGAACGAATTATATCCATGCTTTCCGTCTCCCTCCAGCAGGCCAAAGCCCTCAAACAGGATGAAATTTTCAGAATGCCCCGTCCATTCTTCAAGCTCCGCCACGATGTTCTGCGGTAAACTTCGGCCCGTTAATTCGGTCAGCAATCCAATCACATCCAGTTTCTCATTCCCGGCCAGCTGTTCCGCGACTTTTTGCTTATTCAATTTGAGAATGACAATGTTGTCCTCAGATAGAACTTCGGTAAAGAGCGAAAGCTTGGAAAGAATGTTGACCGGATATAAGAGCGACTCGACATGCATCTCGAAGTTGGGCTGCACCGTGACCTTCGGTTCGGGAACCTCTCCGTTCATAAAACGAATAAAACGCTCATGCACGCGATAAGCCTTGAGCCGGTTCAGGCTCGGATCAATGTCGCTTTTTTCCTTCCTGCTGTAGGCAACATCAACATAACGAAAGATCAGGGGAATACCTTCCAGAAACCGCTCTACATAGCGCCCCTCGACACGCTCAAATGCATCCGGATCATTCTCCGGGATTGGCTTATCGTCTCTGTATTTTTTCTTGCTTTCATGAAAGTTACAATAACGCCCCTCTTTCTTACTCCAATTGTCTTTGAAGCTTGGTTTTTCGGGTATGAGGAAATAGGGGTACTCTGATTTCAGGTATTCTATTAAAAGGTCAGTGCTGTACCACACACCGCCGTCACAGGCAGCAAACAGTCGTAGAAGAAATTTCCGAATCTTAGCAAAATCCAGGGTCGGAACAACTCCGGTCGCACAACCTCTGTAGTCGAAGGGATCCAATCTACCTAATTTAGCTCGTTTGAAAAACTCATTATTGTCGTAGTTGTAGGTGCCCACAACGCTGTCCAACAGAAGCTGTTCCTGTTCCTTTATAGACAGCTTCAGGAAGTTCCGGTATTTTTTTTCCTGAAACTCAATATAATTGTCGGGATAAGAGGGCGCCTGGCTGGAGTAACCGGCATAGCTTCCTTCCGTATCGTAGGCGACAAAGCCCAAATTCAAAGCCATGCTGTCGATAATATCCACCCAGACTGAATAGCCGTTTTGATTGACCTCTTCCTCCGCCCCCGAGTCCGTCATCAGTTTTGCCAGGCGTTTCGAATCTGCTTTGCTAATCCAGTTATTCCGGTGACCCCGCTTCACCTCGCGGCCCTCTATGTATTTTACAAAAACATGCACATCCCGGCGTAACTCTCGCCGGTTGCCGACAATGTCCAGTTTTGAGACATCAACAGGCGTTAATGGATCCTTTGCTGATTTCATTTATTCATCCCGCGCTTTACTCTTTGGGTTTATTCTTTTAATTACATATCCCGATTTTGCCGCCAGCTTTTCAACGGCAGACAGTTGATCTATTGGAAAGGCAATATAGTCTCCCTGCAGAACCACGATCTCCCCGGGATTCGAGAGCAGCTTTTGGATGCTCACTTTGAGGCTAAGGTCTTTGATTTCCGCTATTATAAGATTGTCGTGGACAATATATTTGCCCCAACGCTTCTCGACCTCTTCTAAGGCCCGCTGGAAAACAGAAGAGTGCTTTCCAAGCCACCGCATCAGGTCATTACGCCGCATCTGCTCCGGAAGGTTGCCGAGCCTGACGATGTTCGGAGACACACTCATCCTGCCCTTCTCAATGTTCAAGTTTCCAATCCTGGCGATCAACTCCAGGCTATCGTATGGAACAGTCTCTAAATCAACAGTTGTCTCGGATCGGTTTTCATCGATTTGCAAATAGCTGCCGGGGTCAGTCGTTGAAATCTCCTCATCATATTGAGGAGAAGGAAGGCGGTAGTAGTGCTTCCTGTTCGATTCCTGCCCTGCCAGGCAGCCCCACTGCCGGCCTTTTTCGCAGACGGTCCCGGGATCAGGATGCTTTTTCCCGCAAAACACCTTCATCAGCCCCGAGAGTCGATCAGGAGAAACCCATTCATCCGGCTTCAACTGTGAAAGCGCATAGG
>CBDUZM010000352.1:0-4186 GCA_965371685.1 uncultured Spirochaetaceae bacterium
CCTGGAGCTTCGACTCCAGAGCGACTCTCTGGAGTCGATAACTGGCCGGTACATCAGCCACTAATTGAAGGCGTCGGATTCTCTCTCGGATGTGTCCTCTCTCGCCGTCCTTCAGGGGGAAAACCCCCAGGCAGTCATCGCCGCTGGTCCCGGCATTCAGAGCCACCACTATATAGTCAGTTCCATTGTGCTTCCAAAAGATCGAGCCTTCCCGGAAACACTCCTGGGCGATGCTGTCTAGCTCTTCCGTGAGTGAGGCTGCTTCAGACTGAGACTGAAAGCTCCGAGGCGACGTTGCCAGAATGCCCCAACTGCCTTGCTGCCTGCTGTTCTTGAACGCGGCAAGACCCTTCTCAGTCATGGATATAGATACCAGAATATCCACATAGGAAGACCAGAAATGGGACAGATCTCCATCGAAACGGCGAAGGTCCTGGATGTCTTCGAGATTCTTCAGATATTCGTTTTCGTTGTCGAAGCTGCCGCGCTTTTTCATCGTTTTCTATTGCATTACCAACGTGCCGGTTGCTCCCGGGAATATTTTTCCTCCATAGTTGTCAAAAACAACCTTTATCTCCCGCAGGCCGCTGGAGGGATCGACTACCGGTGAGGCAAATTCAACCACTCCCCACAACGTGATAGGTGATTTGGCGTCTTCGATCCTTATCTGCACATTAGCCCCGGTTTTCATACTGCGGGAGGTTGCAGCCTCCACATGAACGATGAGGCGGCATTTTCGCACGTCCACTACCCGTACCAGGGGCTGCTGTGAGCTGCAGCTCTCCCCTTCTTCCAGGAAAAGCGACACCACAATACCGTCGAACGGCGCTCTGATGAGCCGTTTTTCCAATTGAGTCCGGGCTATTTGGAGCTCCAGCTCTTCTCTTTCTTCAGCCTTGAGCAGACTCTCGAGCTCAGCTTCGGCCATACGGTACTCCAGCTTTTTCTGGAGCAGATCCTCCAGGGACACAGAGTGAGTATTATTATAGAGCGATTGGGTGCTGTCTAAGTCCAGTTTCAGTATATCCAGGCGGTAGCGAGCAGCCTCTACTTCGATCCTGCTCTCGGCGATGAGCTTGCGTCTTTCAACTTCCAGGATTTCATAATCCTTGTCCAGCTCCACTATCACTTCGCCCTGTTTTACGAATTCCCCTTCCCGTTTGCGGATCGTCGTTATGATCCCGTTTACCGATGGGCTGAGGGTCGTATCCTTATATGGCTCTGTAATGCCGCGGGGTAACCACTGCTGAGCAGAAACCGTCGATGCTGTGAATATTCCCAGAAGGCACATCAGCACTGCATGATACAGAAATTTTCGCATTCGATCGTTCCTTTAGGGGAAATCATGGTGTCTACTATTGATTGTATATCAACAGCTTCCTGTTTTCAATCGGTACTTTCTTTTTCTTCAGCTTCCACTATAATAAGACCCGGTATGAAACAGATATCTATCAGGCGCCTGATGTGCAAATTGGGTTATCTCCTCATTGTGTTGGCCTTCCTGCCGGGAAGTTGGGCCGATGAGCAGGTAGAAAAGGAGCTGTCCCTGGCCGATGTGATCGACCATACCGTGCGGTTCAACACCAAGGTGGAGCAGGCACGTCTTCAGTGGGCCATCAGCCTGAGGAAGGCGAGGGCTGTCTGGGGAGATTTTGAGCCGGAAATAGCTGGACATTACGACATCAGCGGGCTGGACAGGCAGAACACCGTCGAGCAGTTGCTGTCTCAGGGATTCAACACTGAGTATTCCGAAGATTCTCAGGAGTACGGCATAGGCATCGAGGGAAAGACACTTTCCGGGGGTACCTATCGCTTCGGCTATTCTCTCAGCGCCCAGGACAACAACCTGGCTTCAAAAACCGAGTATCAATCCTTTGCCGGAGTGTCTGCAGAGCAGCCGCTTCTGAAAGGAGCGGCTTACGGGGCGCCCACGGCGTCCATCAGGATCGCCAGATCAGAGAGCAAGATCGCTTACCATGAATTTCGTAAGCAGCTCATGGATATAGTTTATCAGACCGAGTTGGCGTACTGGAACCTGGTCTACAATCAGGCTCAGTATGATGCGGCCAGGCAGTCTGTTGGGAGAGCGGAAGAGCTGGTCAGAGACACCGGAAAGCGAGTTGAGGCGGGGAAAATGATGGATCTCGACCTGCTGGAGGCGGAAATGGGATTGGGAATACGGAAACTGAATCTGGACGACACCCGGCAGAATGTTATAGATGCGGCGACCCAATTGAAGCTGCTGATTTCTCAATCCGATATCGTGGGCGACAAGCGTATCGTAGCTTCCGAAGCCCTCGTGTTGCCTACCGATACACATGAGTCTTCGGATGACAGGGCGCAGGCTTCGCTGGAGTGGGCCCTGTATGCACAGCCGGACTATCTCATTCAGGCAGAGGAGCTGAAAAAGGAACGGATTGTCCTGGGTTATCAGATGGACAGGCTGCTGCCCGAGCTGAATGTCACCGGCAGCTACGGCTACAGCGGGTTGGGCAATTCGGGTAAGGAAGCCACGGAGAAGCTGGGGGAGGGGGAATACCCGACCTGGTCTGTCGGAGTGGAGTTGCGTATTCCTCTTTTTCTCGGTATTCGGGAAAGAAACGAGCTCTCGGCAGCCAGGATCAAGAATGAGCTGGCGGAGAAGAAGCTCGTAAGCATGGAATATGAGCTGACCCAATCTATAGCTACCCTGATACAGCGAAATGATACCCTGACGAAGCATGTAATAAATGCCCGGGCTATTTTGGAATTTCGGCAGCAGCTGCTGAATGTAGAGCTGGCAAGGCTGGAAGCCGGGAAAAGCAACATACGCCTGATCTATGAAGCGGAGGAGAAGCTCCTGGACGCCCAACTGGCCGAGTTAGAGAGTATCCTGAAATACCGTGAAGCCGAGATGCAGCTGGCGTTTTTCCGTGGTTCCCTTCTCCGAGATAAGGACCTTGAGCGGCTCGAAGATGACCGGATCGTCCTTTCCGAAAGAATATTCCATTAGAAAATGCAGTCGGAAGAGAACGCATATTAAATAAATGAATGATAGAGACAAAGCCACAATTGGAATAAGTATGGGTGATCCCGCCGGAGTGGGACCCGAGATTGCGGTCAAGGCACTCGCGAGTCATGCTGTGCTTGAATCCTGCAATGCCTTGATTGTGGGGGATGCCTGGATCATGCAGCGCGAAATTGACAAATATGCGCCCGGGAAAACCCTGAATGCAGTTCACGATGTGAAGGATTGCAGGTTTGAATCAAACACCATTAATGTTCTCGACCTGAGCATGCCTGAGTTAAAGGAGATCAGGATGGGAGAGATCTCTCCCATCGCAGGTGAGGCTGCTTTCAGGGCGATAGTCATGATTATTGAACTGGCCATGGAGAGGAAGATCGATGCGACTGTGACCGGTCCCATCCATAAAAAAGCAATCAACGAGGCTGGCCACCACTATGCCGGTCATACGGAGATATTTGCACACTACACGGATACGGAAGAATACGCCATGTTTCTTGTATGCGAGCAGCTAAAGATAATTCATGTAACCACTCATGTCTCCTTGCGGGAGGCATGTGACCTGATTACGCCTGAAAAGGTATTGTCGAGAATCAAGCTTATGCATGAGGGATTGGTAAAACTCGGTATTCCCCATCCCAAAATCGGGGTGGCAGGCCTGAATCCCCATGCCGGAGATGGGGGACTCTTCGGGGATGAGGATATCAAGGCAATTCTTCCGGCTGTGGAACAGGGACTGAGGAAAGGTTATGATGTAGAAGGACCGGTTCCCCCGGATACCCTTTTCCCCAAAGCCCTTGGCAAATATTACGACGGATGCGTGGCCATGTACCATGACCAGGGACACATCCCATTCAAAATGGCGGGATTTACCTGGAATCAGAAAACCCGTTCTATGAAGTCGGTGACCGGGGTGAATATTACCCTGGGACTTCCCATCATCCGTGCTTCGGTTGACCATGGAACGGCATTCGATATTGCAGGAAAAGGGATCGCAAGTGAGGCAGCATTACTGGATGCCATTCAGTACGCGGTTCAGATGTCTGATAATGAATAATATGAAGAGATGATAGTTGCAGTTGCCGATGACTTAACAGGTGCTGCCGAGGTGGCGGGTGTTGGTCTTGCATATGGACTGAATGTGGAGATCAACATTGAAGGGTACCGGGATTCCAGTGCCGA
>CBDUZM010000353.1:0-4185 GCA_965371685.1 uncultured Spirochaetaceae bacterium
GAGCCGATAACAAGCCGATGGTTCCGGGACCCATAACTAACACTATATCTCCTGAGTTCATCTTTCCCCGTTCAATAACGGCATGCGCAGCTACCGCTGTTGGCTCTGCCAGCGAAGCAGTTTCAAGGCATAGCTTATCAGGGATACGGTGCAAGAGCCACGAAGGCAATTTCATATATTCGGCAAAACACCCATCGGATAAAATTCCCATAGCCATTTTCGAAGGACACATATTGGGATATCCCAACCTGCAGATACGACATTTCAAACAGGCAAAAGGATTATTCTCCGCAACAACTTTATCCCCTGGCGCCCACTCCTTAACTGAAGAGCCTACCTTTTCTATAACTCCGGAAAATTCATGCCCTAATATAAACGGAGGATTATTGTGAAATCTATCATAATATATATGATTATCGGTGCCACATACTCCGGCATATAAAACCTTTATAAGGACATCATTCTCTCCAATTTCCGGGACAGGAACATCTTTTAATTCTATGTTGCCCACCCCTGAAGCCATTTTCATAAGCGCTTTCATAATCTTTTACTTTTCCATCCTGCCCTTATGGGATTATCCGTCACTCTACGAACGCGGCGCTGTATAAAACGGCGTTCTTCCCATACACCTTGATCCGAACGAATCTGTCCTTGAGGTCGGAGGGTGTCTTCCCGGATTTCCAGTGAACTTCTCCGTCTTTGAAATTTCCGGTGATCGGCTCGCACTCCTTCTGTGTGAATCCCGCGTATTCCCCTCCGTACCCGGGTCTTTTTAAAGCCACACTTACCGGGTCACTAGAGGTGAGGTTGAGGCGTAGCTGTCCTCCGGGACAGCGAAAGGGCAGAGTGGAAAAGAATCCTTCTCCCTCGGTTTGCTGCCCCACGAGCCTATTCTTCGTGAAGGTGGCGATACAAAGGGAGGATTTCTGCCTGGCGCTATTCTCGTCATGCCGCCCGGGTGAGGCGTAGTAGTAGTACCAGTACTCTTCGCCCATGAGGATTGGCTCGGCAAGGCCGGGGTATGCGCCTCCGCCGTCCAGGCTCCCGGGTCCCGAAGGCTGTAACAAGGGCGAGCGGGAGGGCATCCGGCACCAGGTAAGAGAATCCGGGCTCTCCACGAGCTCGATCCAACTCGTCTGCGTGGTTATGTCGTAGACATTCAGAAAACCCAATGTCCGTCCCGCCATGGTGAAGGCGGTCTGGTTGTAGAAGTTCGTACCCTGGTTGTCCCCGTGGTCCGGGGTGATGATCCACCACGGCTCGCTCCACTCATTGAAATCGTCGCTGTAGCAGAGCATGCGACTCCGGTTGCTGCCTACCCGGTCCTTGAGAAAGGCGTAGTAGCGTCCGTTTCGCCTGTCCTGCCACAGGCATTCCGCGTCCTGGGTAGGCAGTACCGCACCCGTACGTTCCCATCGCAGGCCGTCCGGTGAAACGAAGGGGAAGCCGCCGCAGAGATCCGGATCATCGTTGTCATGGTGGTAGATAAGCATTTTGTAACGGCGCCTTGCGTCGGGGTCCATGGTGTCTTCGATTACTGAAAGTGAGTCATTAAAGTATCCCGGCCACTGCCAGATGATATTGTTGTCCGGAAACGTATCTTGCAGCAACAGGTTCAGCGCCGGGCGTTGCCAGTGGATGCCGTCGTCGGATTCAGCGTAGCAGCAGATGCAGTTGCTCCCACCTACTTCGGCGTTGTCGATGAGCAGGTCTCCAGGCCCGCGGGAAAGGGGGTAGGTAGTGGAGTAAAAGAATTTGAACTTACCACCGTCTACCTCGGACCGGATCACGCTGCCCCAGTGGATGCCTCCGGTTTCCCAGGGCTGCTCAGCCTGCATGACGGGATTGATGTCCAGTTTCCGAAGGGGCTCCAACCGGTCGTAGCATTTTTCTTTCTCAGCGATATTTCCGGGGCTGAACAGAATTTCTCGTAGTATCTTCACGTTGCACCTCCTGCGGCGGGTAAGTATATCCGAATAGCTTCGTAGTCCGCAACCGCACCCCGTTTTCGGCAAACTGCAAGGAGCTGGTGGGAGGTGACAGCGATCAGCTCATCTCCCGCTCCTATCCATGCAGGAAGTGTGGAACCTCGTTGGCGATATCAACATAGACTAGTCCGTCAAAGCCGAATCGCCGCTTATTCTGTTCCAGCATTTTAATCCACATTTCAGCGGCCTCGATATGTGTCCGGGGCACCCTCAAAGGGTTAGGGCCTTGACTTTCAAAGAAGAACCACCACGCGCTGAGCGTATAGTTCAAATTACGCGAAAGCAGCTTCTCCATAAAATCAATTATCCATGAACCCACCGGCCCTGTAACTTCAGTATGCCATCCCATTGGGCTGTATTAATCCCTTTGAAGCGCGGCCCTTCATTATTGGGCTTTTCAAAATGGATTCCGTCGGTGCTGATGGTTACACAATTGGCTTGCCCCTTCCCCGCCGCACATCCTATACTACTTTGCATGAAAGAGACATATCCAGATCTGTGGAACCTTCGAGGTTCCATTAGCCGTCTGCGTCTAAACGCGGAAAGACCAATCCTCGCGGAATGGTACAAGCAATGGTTGGCCAAGGTGAATCACGATTTTGCCGATTTCGCGGCACATCCGTCAAACGAGATCGTAGACGCCCGGGTCGTGACCCTGCCGGCCAGGGACCTGGCCCTGGCAGCGCTCCTTACCGGCCAGCCTGAGCTGGGAGAAAAGGCGGTGGCGCTCATCCGGTCCTTGATTGCCGGGAAAGCGTCTCTGGTTCACCGGTACCACAGCGGCATGTATCCTCAGGACAACGCGGATCTGATAACGAGTGTCACGACTCAAGACTGTGTACAGATACTGAGCTGGCTCGGGCCTGAACTCGACGACGAGTCTGCTGATCTGTTATACGGCTTCGTACGGCAAGGCGGCGAGGCCATCTGGCGGGATATCCAGGCCGGGTGCTGGTGGGCTAACGCGCTCAACTCGAACTGGACCTCTTGCCTCAACCTGGGACTTTCCTATGCGGCCCTGATAGTACAGGTCCACGATCCGGACACCGCGGCTCTGTGGTTGGCCTACGCCAGAGACCGTATGATCGAGATGATGGATCTGGCACAGGCAGAGGCCGCCGGGGTAGAGGGCGCCGGGTACTGGGTGGGGTGTTTCCTGCACATCCAGAACTTCGTCGAAGCCCTCTATCACGCAACGGGCGAGAATTTGTGGGAGCATCCCCTCTGGTCTCGAACCAGCCGGTTCCTCCCATACCTTGTACTCCCTGACTGGTCAGGATTCGTGAATTATGCGGACACCGGAACCCACAGCCTGAACGGCGCCGGGTTCTTCCACGCCGTTGCGGCCCGCACCCGGGACCCTCTGGCACAGTGGTTCGCAAATCGGATCCTACGGCTCCGCGGCGAAACGGATTTCACGAGCCTGCACTACTACGACCCTGATGTGGAAGAGCAGCCGCTGGATGGGGAGCCGGCCTGCCGGCTGTTTTCGAGTATCCACCTAGCCTCGTGGCGATCCGGATGGGATAAGGACGCGGTGTTCATGCTTTTTAAAGGTGGTTCCAACGCGTGGAGCCACACCCACCTGGATCTCAACAGCTTCCTCATCTACGCCTATGGTGAAGAGCTGGCGGTGGAACCGGGACCGGTACCCTACAGCCTCCACTACTGGCACAGCATCGTGGATGAGGTCTCCACGAAGTGGCACAACTGCATCGTGGTAGATGGGGGACACCAGCGCATGGCGGCTCAGTACGCCATGAGCTACAACCTCGAGGAGGCGGGGGATTGTTACAGCTGCCTCAGCGACAGTCTCTCCTCGGACTTCATTGAGATGATCTCCGGCGACGCCTCCACCGCCTACGGCGACACCCTTGAACGGGCGGTACGCGATGTGATCTACCTCAAACCGGATGTTTTCGTCATCTATGATGATCTCAGAACCAACGGCGCTCGATGTCAGCGAAATATCGAGTGGATGCTACACAGCGGGTGCCCCCTCATCGACGGTGACGGGGAGATCGTGGCCACCGGAGAACGGTCCGGCCTGCACATCAAGCCGGTGTTTCCGGCGGGATGGGAGCATAAACACATTGAAGGAAAGGAGACACCCAGGGACCACCATACCCTACACTGCATCAGTGTTCGACCTTACTGGCATCACAAGTGGAACGTGAATCCCGCACGCTCTCCCTAC
>CBDUZM010000354.1:0-4172 GCA_965371685.1 uncultured Spirochaetaceae bacterium
GGAGAATTAAAAAACTTCATGGAAATCAATGTACCGCGCCGTAAAGACACGTAATAAAGGGTGACTACAAAATATTGTTTCAGGAGGCAGTCATGAACAATCTAAATTCGGTTCTCATAGAGGGAAACCTGGTAAAGGACCCTGAATTGAGCTACACGTCCAAGGGGACGCCGGTGTGCCGTATTACCCTTGCATGCAACCGGTTCTACAAGCAGGACGACGAGTATCAGAAGGAGGTATCCTACTTCGATATAACCGTCTGGAGCAAACAGGCGGAGGCATGCAACGAATACCTGAGTAAAGGGAGGGGCATACGGGTGGTGGGCCGTCTTAAGCAGGACCGGTGGGAGGATACTTCCGGCAACACGCGATACAAGGTACAGATCGTAGCGGAACACGTGGAGTTTAAGCCGAAGCCCAAAGAAACAGAAGATTCGTCGGAAGCTGACCAGGATGATACCGGCCGGGAAGAGATGAGCCTTGCTGAAGAGAAAGAAGAAAAAGAAAAGCTTCCTATATGACGGTCGAGTGATATTCAGCTCCGGGCAGGGGATTATTTCCACCCGGAAACGCGGGGGGATCCCGGGCATTTACCCGCACGGGATCCCTGTCGTCCGTTTAAGACATACTATTCGTCTTCCGGGGTGAGTTCACGCCTGAACGATCCTACTTCTATAAAGTGGCTAATTTGTAATCTACTCCAAAATAGCCTTGACTATTTTGTAATATGGGTTAAAATAGCCATATGCGATACATTTCTCCATACATTCTTGATGATTTAAAGAAAAAAATGGTTTTTATCGGCGGACCCAGACAGGTAGGAAAGACAACTCTGGCACAGTGGGTTCTCGAAAAGCATTTCCCTGCAGGCCGTTATTTTAATTGGGATTATGATGAGGACAGGTCAGACATTCTGAAAAAACGGTGGAGCACGGAAAACGATCTGCTTGTCTTTGACGAGCTGCACAAACATCCCCGCTGGAAAACGTGGATAAAAGGTATATACGATGTGTCGCACGACAGGCACTCTTTTCTTATAACCGGCTCGGCAAGGCTCGATGTATACAAAAAAGGCGGAGATTCTCTCGTAGGCCGTTACCATTACTGGCGTCTACACCCTTTTACACTGGACGAATATCCCGATGGAGTAACAAGAGAGGAAGCTTTCCGGCGGTTAATGACAGTCGGAGGCTTTCCGGAGCCTTTCCTCGAAGTTGATGAAAGATCCGCCAGGAGGTGGAGAAGAGAGAGGCTTGACCGGGTCATCAGGGAAGATATACGTGACCTGGAGTCCGTGAGGAACATTCAGCTTTTAAGTATGTTTCTGGATATGTTGAGGCGCCGTGTGGGAGGCCTGATCACTCTGTATAATATTGCAGAAGACCTGCAGATCTCCCCGAAAACAGCCAGGTCCTGGCTCGAGGTTATGCAGAGAATGTATATAGTGTTCGCAGTATACCCATATACACGAAACCTGCCTCGAGCCGTATTAAAGCCGCCGAAGGTATATTTCTTCGACAACGGTGACGTTGTCGGCGATGAAGGCGCCCGATTTGAGAATCTGGTAGCGACGAGTCTCTTGAAAAGGCTGCATTTTCTCGAAGACAGGGACGGATTTCGATATGAGCTCAGATATATCCGGGATAAAGAAGGAAGAGAGGTGGATTTTGCCATCGTAAAGGATGGGCGGCCCGAACAACTGATTGAGGCTAAATACTCGGATAGTTCCGTATCTAGGTCTCTAAAGTATTACGCTGAGCGGCTACATCCCAAAAAGGCTGTTCAGATAACTGCCCATTTAAAGCATCCGTTTGACATTGATAACATCAGGGTGACCGATGCCGCCACTTTCTTTGGTGATTTTTTCTAAAAGGTAGATGTGTCTAACCATCCGGCCTGCAACTGCATTGACAGGTCTTGGATAATTTGTTCTAACTATCTGTATGGGAAAATTGAGCAGGATTGAAATCCAAATGGCCCTGGAGAAAATAATCAAGAAGTATGACGAGTACTGTTACCGCTTCTTTAAACATCCCGGGCTCAAGTCCGCCTTTGAGGATCGTTATTTCCTGGCTTTGAAAAAAAGACTGGACATGCAGAAGTTTCTCGCCACCGAGATAAGTGTTATCGGAGAGCTTATTGGTAAAGAGGAAGTCCGTCTCAGCCGGGATGTTCCTTCCGGCACTCCCGTTAAAAAAGAGAGCATTGCCGACAGGGTAATGAAAGAGCACGGAAAGAAGATCGAAAAGTATCCTGATGTCCGTATTAATAAGGACGCCAATCCGGATGTTCGCAGGCTGTTGGGCGCCCTGCAGATGCTTGACCATAAGTATATGCCGCTGCTTCAGGATGCATTGAAAAACACTAATTTCTCTTTCAATACTCAGGTTATGCTCAACCTTGATTCAGAGCTCAGATATTTAAGCAGCGCGGACGAAGACGGCGTATCCTCGAAACTAACCCGCTATAAAGGGCTTTTTAACAGGTTTCCCAGGGACTATAAGTCCATCGATAATGAAGAGAAAGCGTATATTATGGCAGCTTCTTTCTTTCTCCATGATCTTCAGGATATTCTCGAACGGGTGGGATTGGGCCGCATCTCTTTGAGCAGCAACGAGCAGGAGAAGCTGAACCGGACAAGGGCTTATATAGACGGCGTAATTGAAGATTTTCGCCTGAAGGATCTGCAGCGTAAGAATTTCTGACAGCTTGGTTGCAGCTTAACATCCGCTATTTGAAGCATTCACTAGAAATTAAATGCTCTGGATTTGTCCCGGAGTGAGTAAAGTGAAAGAAGCCGGCAACTCTATACTTTATGCGAAGGGGAGACTTTCTTCTTCAGTTCTTTAATAAATTCTATATTATCTGGCGAACCGAGCTCACATTCCCAAATTCTATATACAGTCCATCCCCTTAGCTGGAACATTTTTGTTATTTTCTGATCTCTTCTAATATTTCTCTCTATCTTCTTTTTCCAATATTCAGCATTCTGTTTAGGCTTGGTGTTCCTGCAGTTATGTCCATGCCAAAAACAACCATCAATGAAGATTGCAATTCTAAACTTTAAAAATGCAAAATCCGGTTTACCTTTTACTTGATAGTGCCTTCGCCAGCCGGGAATGTCATAAGCCTTTAGAAGCTTTACAAAGAATATCTCTGTTGATCTGTTGCCTCTAGATTTAATGGATTTCATTACTCTGGATCTAACATCAGGAGGATATGTGTCTGTTATTTTTTCAGTATTCGAAGGATTTAGCATAATATTTGCTTAACGTGATCGTCGAATAGTGGTCCAATTTGATCGAGATATTTCTTTCTTGTCTCGTATGTAAACAGTTTGCCTTTGAATATCAGGTCCTTCCATTCTAGTGTTTATATACACATTTGTGACATCATTATTGTCACAGTTAAAACAATGGTATAGAGCGCTCGCAAACGACAATTCATCGATATTCCAACTATGAGGGCTTGGGTTGTTACGAGGGTCCGGTAAACTTTTTGAAAGTAAATATAGGCAAGGAGGTGGGAGAATAATTTCATTTACATCTGTAGCTATCTTATTATTCTTTGCCAATTTAGGACATGGACGCCCAACTGTTCCGCATAACATATCCCAAATAATCACGCCGTCAACGAGTTCTCGCCGATGGACAATCTCGGCGCTAAGCCGAGTATGGATACCCGACCATGCATTGTGTTGAGGATCAGATCCCGGGTTTTGGCAAAGAGACCATATATAAAACTCATCAGCATGAGGAGGTCTGACAAAGATATTTGTATTGTTGCCGTCTAAACATCCTTTTGTTTCTATTATAATAGTGCGTTTGTTTGACAGGATTATTTCATAATCAAATCTTTCGCTTGTGCCTTTAAACTCCCAGTAGTTAATCACACCATTTTTTTTTAGATAATTAAGTATTCGTGACATGAAATCTCGCTTTTCTTGCATAGAAGCTGATTGTTGCCCGCGAATCCTCTCTATTGCGCTTCGAAAGAGTCCCGTACGCCAAAACTCCTCTTCAGAAAGCCCTCGGGGCGCAAATTCAGGAGCGTTTTTTCGAAGAGCTTCAGCATATTCCTCAATGACTTGCCGGGTTTTTTGATTAAGTGAACAAGGAATAATCGGAGTAGGCAAACCCTTATTCGCTTTATCCTTAATAATGTTCCAGAAA
>CBDUZM010000355.1:0-4163 GCA_965371685.1 uncultured Spirochaetaceae bacterium
AACCAGGTCCCGTCGATCCGGATGCCCCTCTCCAAAAAATCAGTCTTAAGCCAGCAGTCCGGACCCGACTCCGCCTTTTTTTCATCGAGCCGGGAAACGATCATGCTATAACGCTCGTTCCTTCCCTGCCGGTCTTCCTGAAAGCAGCGAACTGCAAAACGCTTTCTTCCCGGACAGTTGATTCGGTAGGTAAGAGCAAAACCTCCGCTCAGAACGAGGGGCATGCCCCATCCCCCAAGGGCGGCTCTTCCACGGGAAAGCTCTTTATCGGCAAAGGCTGTTTCAGGAGAGAGAACTGCTGCGTTGTAATCGCTCAGAGTCGGGAAAAACATGACAGCTTTCCATTCACCTGAGATTTACGGGGCGGGTGCCCATTTCAAAAAAATGGATTATGAAGTCCATACTCGCCTTATAGACGAAAAACCGTGATTTTTCCGATACGTTGTATCCGTACTGGCGGGCTCTTGGGATGATGTGAGGGGGAAAGTGACTGGAAATGCGATAGAGCATGGCGGAATAATCGTCCATCAGGCTGCCGGAAGATGAGGGAAAAAGGATCTCTTCACCCTTACCCGTATCCACATGGAGATTGAAGAGAAGCAGCTGCCCGTCGTTCGTATGCAGCCGGGTAAGGATACGAGCCAGGTCTTCCGGGTTGCCGTCGGTCGATCGCCCGTCGCTCACATGAAAGACTGTCGGAGGGTAAGAACCGGCATGATTATCGCACCACTCCTGCATGAGACGGCAGGCCTGTTCAAATGCCTTTCTCATAGGTGTGACCCCGCTGCACCGGGGCTCAAACCAGACAGGACAGGCTTCTCTTTTCTCGTAGATTTCCCCCGAAGGATCTTTCTTACTTTTTGCGTTCCTATCTATCCTCACAGGATATTTAGCCATCGCCGATATGGAATGGATGTAGTAGCCTGAAAGCACCCCCGTGAAACCTGTTTTCACAATGTTATGACCGTAAGCTATAATCCCTATGTCGAAGTAATCCCTGACCCCGTCCGCCCTGGTGCAGCGGATAACGAGTTCGGCGAGGGTCTTGTTAATCACCTTTGCCACAAAATCCGCTTTGCTCTCTCCGCCGGCCATCCTTTCGTTCATTGACCCTGACTGGTCGATTATGAAGAGAAAACAACTCGGATTATTCCGGTTTATTTCCGCCGAATAGGACATGGGAGTCTCCTTTTAAAAAAAATCGTTCACTTCCGTTCACTTCGGAAAATCCATGGAAAAAGTAAAAGCCGGACGCGGATCGCCGTACGTATAGTGAAGAATGAAGTTCAGATCCATGAAAAGGTTCTCGTACATCAGTCCCAGCTCGATTGTTAAATAGAGGCCCGTTGAAAGCCTGTATCCGCCAGAACCGGGCTGAAAGATGCCGGTAAAAGGCAAGGCCAGATCTGAATAGAGGAGAAACCCGATCTTATTCAGATTAATCGGGATCAGGCCGATATTCAGCGTTGTCGATGAGAGAATGGTTGCCCGGACCTCGGCCGAACCGAGGAAAACACTCTGACCGGTTAATCCTTCCCCATTACCGCGGAAAGGAACACTGTTAAAAAAGGTGATCCTGTCGATCAGAAATGCGGAAGGTCCGGAAACAAGGCTGTATACCTCTCCCGGGACGGCGCTTATACCCATCCCGTAAAACAACCTGGCCTTAATGCCAAAATTGTTATTGAAGAGCGGCAGGGCCAGATGAAGGTCGGCATTGTTCCAGTATTCCGCGGGGCGTAATCCGGTAAAATCTATTACCGGCTGGGTAAAGACGAGAGCTGCTGTAAAACCTGAGTTTTTCCAGATTGATGTAGTCGCTGTAACACTGTACCGTGAACGAAGATCGAGTATCATATATTCGGAGGGAAAGAGAACCCATCCGAGTTGACCGGGATCCCACGTCCGATCCCTGTACGGGCGTGAATACTGCACCTGCGGCGAAAGTCCGATAGTCAGAGCTGAGAAAAGGCCGATTATGAAGGGGTAGTTGATCTCGGCCGTCATAACAATTCTTTCCCGAATGTGGGCGGGATCCTGCACTTCCAGGTAATTTGAGAAGCCCAACCACATTGGGATAAAGAGGGAATCGGTTGCAAGAGTTATTTCATTGGAAAAATAGGGGTAGAGAGTCTTATAGTAGCCCAGATAGTCTATCGTAGTATGACGAAGTCCTGAAAAACGTAAATAAGCGCCGATGTCGATGTCACGGATATTGGTAAAATCAATTCCCACGTAAGGGAATCTGGTAAAATCAAGCATGTTCAACGCATCAATATAAACGCGTTCCTCGAAGTTCCCCTTTACAGTGATACTTGCAGCAGGGCTCTGCACCTCACTCGCCTCGAGCCTGTAATCCGGACTGCGATCAATATCAGTAAAATATACATCGTATCCAGCGGAATTAATGCTCATGAAATACAGCCCGTGTTCCGTATAGTGGGACCAGTAGACGCCGCCAGTAGTGTTCGTAAGCTGTACGGTTTCATACGCATGTTCCGCAGCAGCAACTGAAGCCGATCCAGCTGCGGCAGACCTGTTTGAAAGATCCTGAATTACCTGGTTAAAGAGGCCCGTCCCGGTGGGGGTCGCGTATGTAATACGATTTTCATCGATCCATTCAGGAAAGAGCTTGGCATTCCTGTCGAAGGTGATCCTTCTCATTTGCCTTGTAGAAATATCGAGAATAGACAGGTCGGTTCCACCGTCGCTATAAGTGATGGACAGGAGAGCTTCTTTCTTATTGGGATTCACCGAGATGTGGTTCACATACATGACAGACTCATCCAAAGCGATCGGATCCTTGTTTCTGCCTGAAGTGAAAAAAAGCTCCGGTCTGCCGACAAACAGCGTGGCACAGAGGATCATCTCTTCATTGACCACATCGAAGGCGCTGACCTTGAGGCCGTATGTAAGGCGGGTCAGCTTTTCCGTCACTACGTTGTATTTATACGCGTCGTAGTAATGGTAATGAATCGTCCTGCTGTCCCTGTCCATAATCAGGTATAGATTCTCCTCGTCGCCGCCTGTTATATAGCTCAGGCCAAGATCGCCGCCTTTTAAAGAGCTCTCACCCGTCTCCGGATCGACTGCCAGCAGACCTATCTTCATCCCGGTTGAGTTGCGGAGGGTTGTGTAAACACGGCCTTTGACGAAGCGAATGCCGTTTTTATAGCTGCCGTCAAATGTCAGCCTCGTCGTCGGATTCAAGGCATCGGAAGAAATTTCAGCCTGCAGAGCGAGCGCCTCCCGTTTTCTGACCGATCTCCATTCATCCCACACCTCCTCGAGCGGTATACCCAGCGAGCTTTTAAAGCTCTTTTTGAAGGTAGGGATGATCTTAACGGCATAGGCATAGATAAGATCCCGGATAACCTCGAGGCCGTACATCTTTAATAGATAGTTGAAAAAATTGCCCCCCAGAATATATGTGGAGAGGACATTCGGCCATTCATAGTTGAGATATCCGGAAAGATCGTTGTAGTCCGGGAGCTTATCCTCCATGGCCATTGTCAGGACTATGGCTTTGCTCCGGGGTGAGGTTCCCCTCGTCTCTTGAAAAAAAACATCCCTCAGGGTTTCCGTGTTGGTGTTCAATCCTTCGAGAAACCACAGGGGAGCGGTTGCACCTATAGCATACCTCTGCCCGAAAATTTTCCGGGCGGCTTTGCCAAGCACCCCGATCTTCGAAAGATGGGTTGTGTGGGTCAGCTCATGGGCCAGCAGGTTGTAGATGAAGTTCCCAACTTCATCCGGATTAGCGGCCCATATGGCATTGAAATTCATGAATACGTGGAGCTGCCCTGACGGGCTGGAGTAGCTGGTCGCAAAGTTATTGGTCTCGTTGCTCAGATAGATTGTGACTCTCTCGTCGGCGAACTCCCCAAGCCAGGCTTCATGTTTCTCCCGTATGTCGTTGGCATAGGCCAGGATTTTCTCCGCCACATCCTTGTATCCTTCAGGATACACAACCCTGAACCATGAATCGCCTATCTGCCTGTAGGGTGTAAGGGGAACGGCATCTACCCATAACAGCAGCCCGGAAAAAAGCAGGAAAATAATTATCATTCGTCTCTTCATTTTTTTTCGCTGATAGATTATCATGATAAAAGCGAAGGAGCAAATGTTATGAAGGAAAAATAATGGCTTGAAAGCTCTCATAC
>CBDUZM010000356.1:0-4090 GCA_965371685.1 uncultured Spirochaetaceae bacterium
GGCTATACTCTTCGTGTTCCTGTCCTCCAACGACGGGACAGCCTCCAGCAATCCCTTTGTGTAAGGATGGAGCGGATCTGTAAAAATCTGATCTGTCGTGCCAAGCTCCACCATCTTGCCGGCGTACATTATCCATATCCTGTCGCAAATTTCAGCGTGGCACGCCATATCATGGGCGACAAGGACGACCGTTATTCCATGCTTGTCCCTCAGCTCGGAAAGGGTTTGTAAATTGAGCCGCTGCATGATCACGTCCAGGCCCGTAATCGGCTCATCGGCCAGGATGAGGTCCGGTTTGAGAGAGGTGCTCATGCATATGCTGACTCTCTGTCTCATCCCTCCGCTCAGCTCGTGGGAATACATCTGAGCCACTTCGACAGGCATACCGACGGCACTGAGCCCGGCGGACGCCATCTCCCTGGCTTCCTTTTGAGTCGCATCCGAATGGGTTGTGATTCCGTCCATAATCTGTTCCTCGATCTTCAAGACAGGATTCAGCGAGTTCATGGAACCCTGCGGTATGTATGAGAGCTCTTTCCACCTTATCCTGCGCAGCTCCCGTTCTTTCATGGTCAACAGATCCACGCCCTTGAAAAGAACCTTACCGCTTTCGATGTATCCGGGGGGTTTGATGAGCCTGAGGGCAGCCTCTACAAATGTCGATTTCCCGCACCCCGATTCACCCGCGATCCCCAGAATCTCTTTTTCATAGACGTCGAAGGATACCCCGTCGACCGATTTAGCGTCTCCAAAGATCGTGTTGAAGTATACTCTCAGATCCCGAACTTCGAGGATTGGTTTCATTTCAATAATCCCTTCATGTCAATCCGTCCAACGGCTTCATCATCCGGTATATTTTAGACCCCCGTTATTTTCTTGAGCCTGGGATTGTAGACCTCCTCAAGGCCGAGGTTTATGAAATTGAGCGAGACAAAGATCAGCACGAGAAGCACGATCGGACTGGCGGCGATTATATAGTACCCTTGAGCCAGCGTGCCCGTGTACAGCGACCAGTTAATCAACTGGCCCAGAGAGGTGATGTTTCCCGGTCCCAGACCGACCAATCTGAGAGCCGTTTCGGCCATGATGTTCCCGGAAACAGCGTAAGTGAACCCTAAAACGATGTAAGGCAGAAAGTTAGGCAGGATCTCTTTGAACATGATGGCCCACGATCCGAAACCCGAGACTTTCGCCAGGTCCACATAGGGTCTCGCCTTCAGACTGGCAATCTGCGGCGCCATCAGGCGGGAAGGCCAGGGCCAGCTGAAAAATGCCAGAATCGCTGCGAGGAACATCAGGCTTACCCGATCCACAAACACCACGACGATCGCTATAATAGGCCATGACGGGATGATCAACACGGCGTTCGTGAATGCAGTGATTACGGCTTCCACCCTTCCGCCTACATAACCGACCACCGTAGCCAGGGTTACGGCGACCACCGTAGCCAGGGTGCCCGCAACCAGGCCTATCGCAAGGGAGTTTCTGAGCCCTGTGAACAGCAGGGCAAGCACGTCTCTGCCGAAATGGTCGGTCCCCAGGGGGTGCCTTGCAGACGGGGACTCCAGCATTTCATAGTTGCCGATTTCGGTCGATAGAAGACCTTCGAGCCTGGCGCCGTTGATTACGGGCTCCAGCAGAGCTGCAGCTGCCAGTGCGATGAACAGGACCAATCCTATGATGAGCTTCGGAGACCCCATAGCCAGTCGCATAAACTGGCTTAGAGCGCCCATGTCTACCTGTGTCTGCTCGGACGTCGCCATTATCGCTTTACCCCCGTCTTATTCTCGGATCGATCAGCGGATACAGAAACTCTATAATCAGGTTGGCGGTGAGAACGAAGAACATCATCAGGATCGTGATTCCCAGAAGAACGTTGTAGTCCCGCTCGCGGATGGCGCTTACGAATAATTTTCCCACCCCCGGATACCGGTATATCCATTCGATGAGAAAATACCCATTTACGATGAAGCCCAGGCTCAGGGCAAGGCCCGTGGCCTGGGGCAGCAGCGTGTTCCGCAGGATATACCGGTTAATCAGCCGGCTCCGTTTTAAACCCTTGGCCTCTGCAAAACGCATGTAGTCTTCGCCCAGGATATTGATTACAAGCGCCCTCTGTGAAAGCATCCAGGAAAAGACGAGGACCAGCACGATCGACAGTGACGGCAGGATGGCATGATACAGCACGCTTCCCAGAAACCTGAAGCTGAAGCCGCGCTGTACGATGGCCGAATACGCTCCGCCCGCCGGGAACAATCCTGCTCCGTAAACCAGGACCATGGAGAGAATCAAGGCCAGGAGGTACTGTGGAATCTGCGACATCACCAGCCCTATTGGGGTGACGGCGGAGTCCAGGGCAGTCCCCCTCTTCCAGCCCACAATCGTGCCTAACACGATGCCTATCACCCACGCCATGATAACCGAGACGCTCAACAGACCTATCGACCAGGGCAAAGCTCGCCATATAAGCTCCTGGGCCGGTTTGGGGAAGGCCACCAGAGACGGCCCGAAATTTCGCTCCAGAAAGAGCTGTTTCATGTAGGCCAGGTAGCGTGGGCCCAGGGGCTTATCCAGCCCGAACGCCTCCTTGAACTCCTGGATCTGCTGCTCAGTGGTTGCTATGATGTAGCCGTACCGGCCGCTCATCTCCTGAATGTAGCAGGTGAGCGGATCACCCGGCGCCAGCATGACTACGAAAAAAAATGAAAATGTAGAGGAGTATTCTCTTGATAAGATATACATATATTCGTTTCATAAATCGATTATATCAAAATAAGATAATACACCGCCTGAGGGGGTTTGAGTCCCCCAGGCGGTTCGAAATGCTGTTCCAAAAAACAGCTTGCGTTATTACCTGGCAGGTTTCAGCTCGAACAATACGAAGATGATCTCGGGCCACCACTGATATGGTACGTGATACATGTTCCCCTCTGTGGGCCACCCTGTCCAGTATTTATCCGAGAAAGTCTGTACAAACATCTTCTCCACTGCGGGTACAGAAGGCAGGTTTTTGTACCATACATCCAGCGCCTGCTCGACGAGATCGAGGTATTCCGAGCTTTCTGGAGAAGTTACCGCCATCTTGTCCGCAATCCTATCGAGCTCCGGAACCCTGAGCCTCGATCTCGTGCGGTCTCCGGATGTTTGATACTCACCTATAGGTTTAGCGTGTTTGCTGTGGTAACTGTCCAGGAACTGCCACGGATCGTTTGGGAAAGAGGTGTAGACCTCGAGCACATCGAACGCGACATCGTAATCACCATCGTTGACCATGTCACCAAATATCGCTGCATCCACCACCCTCATATTCGATTTAATACCGATCTTTCTCAACTCGTCCGAAAAATCCTGGGCGTGCGTGAAACCGATGTCCGGCGCGGCCCGGGTGATCAGGGTCAGGATAAACTCTTCTCCCTTGGGGGATTTGCGAATGCCGTCCGAGCCTTTCTTGTAACCGAGGTCGTCCAGGGCTTTTTCAGCCGCCGCCGGATCGTACCTGAGCTGTTCGCCGTACTTTCTTTCGATCGCCGGGATCTCGTATTTATCGATAGCCTTCCAATCAGGCCATGGCCACATGGTGGGGAAGGACTTCTCCGCCATGGGATAGATCTTGGCGTGCTTCTCCCGGTTGACCAGGTATTGCAGTGCCCACCTGACCTCCGGCAGGCTGGTGGGATACTTGGCGCAGTTGAAGGAAGATATACCCTGGCTCACAGCATCCATGAAGGGAGCGGGTACCACGTTTTCTGATTTTTTCTGAGCCGAACGGATCATCTCGATGGTGAAGATATGGGGAAGCGGCATGTCGATCGCGCCTTCGACGAACTCGGCCAGATCCAGATCGGGGGGCGGGGCCATTCTGAAGATCACGTACTTTGGCCCCGGCGATTTCTTGTGAACCTTCTTGCCCCAGTAATTCCTATTACGTTCCCAAACGAACAGCCCGAGATCCTGGCTGAAGGAGTGAAACACATAGGGTCCGGTCTCAGTCGGAGGCCAGTTCTTGTACTCGCGTATTTCCTTGCCTTCCCATTTGTGCTTGGCAACGATGGTTATTCCGCCCCACATCCTGAGCTTGTGATGAAACCTG
>CBDUZM010000357.1:0-4079 GCA_965371685.1 uncultured Spirochaetaceae bacterium
GTACCTGCTGAGCGTCCTCCTCTGAATCCGAAGTAGAGAGGAAACCCATGACCGAAAATGGCGCCCAATCCAATTAATCCAAGGGGTATTATAGTAAGTTTGAAAAAATAATGGGCCACAAGGATGGGAATCAATGCTTTTGTGGCATCGAGGAGTCCTGTAAGAATACCCCAAACCGGACCTACACATTTAAAGGTGTTGGCAGCTCCGGGATTTTTATTACCCAGGGTACGGATATCCTTACCTGAAACCAGCCTGGTAATAATCCAGGCGAACATCACCGAACCGGATAAATAGCCGGCGACAAAGGATAGTGCATGGATGAGTACTGTGTTCATAGACTGTTCCTCTAAACGAGACTGATAAAGATCCCGTAAGATTGCGGTCCGTAATATATTGCCTCTACCAAACGGGGCTCACCTGTAATCAGCTCATCGCATGTTATGGAGCTCTTTACCTTCTCCTCGAGATCAGAAACTGCCTCAGGATTATCGTTGAAACCTACAATATTGATAAGCTTGGCTGTATGAAGAGATTTTTCTTTCATCTTTCCCTGAATAGTGTCTATGATCAAAGAGTTGACCTGTTTGAATGTTCTCCCCTTGCCGATCGGAACGATTTCTCCCTCTGCATCGTCTCCAAAAAGCCCCACAAGCGGAATTATTTTCAAAACAGAGCCTAAAAGCGCCTTGGCTTTACCTATCCTCCCGCCGCGGTAAACATAATTCAGGTCTGCCATTACAAAGAGTGAAAAAGTATTTTCTACCATGGGCTTCGATCTTTTGACTATTTCATCATGGTCTTGGGTTTCCTTCAAGATATCCAGTATCCGGAGAAGGACCACGCCGACTCCACCTGATACCTGCCGTGTATCGATATTGATAATGGGGATGGTATCTTGAAACATCTTTCTGATGTTTTCTGCTATAGCAAAGGTTGCCTTTGACATAATACCGCTCATAACCACGTGAACGATAAGATCATACCTGTCTTTATTTTTTTCAACGACCTCTATAAGCTCTCCCGAACGAGCTGTTTCACCGAGGGTTTATTTTTCCCATAATTAAAGATATCACTCGCCCCAAGGTTCTCAAGTATTTCTCTGAATCCAGATCCGCTTACAATGCAGAAAATACTCTGCTCCTTTTCATATTCTACAGTATCCTCACTGATGAAATTACGATGCTGCTTTTTCATATCATCAATTTTTGTAAAGACAACATCTCCGTATTCAGAGATCGCATTAATAAGATCATTCGGTTTATTTGTATGAATATGCACCTTATATGTATCCCCGTCGCCCAGTATGATAAGACTGTCACCATAGGGAGATACAAAGTCACTCATCTTTTGCTTTGAGGAGAGATCTTTCGTTTTCAGGACAAACTCAGTGCAGTAGCGGTACTTTATCTCCGGATCCCAGGAGGTTTCCAACTCCTGCAGATTGGCCAGGATATCTTCCCTGGGAAAAATCTGTATCTTGTTATTCAGGAAGGATGCTATCCGCTCAATTACATGATTGAGCTTCAGATTCGATATTCTGTCTTTTGCAATTCCTTCGAGTATTTTCAGGATTGATGTTTTTTCTAATCGAGCCGGCCATTTCTTTAAATGTTTCTTCAAGCGCCTGTTGATTGTCAATATCATCGATACAGGCAGCCTGCTTCCCAGCAACGATTTGGCGCCGATTTCTTTTGCTATTCCGTCGATAAGGATAACGAATCCGGCGCCGCCTGAATCCACGACACCGGCTTTTTTAAGAACGGGCAGCATATCGGGAGTTTTTTGTAATATATCTTTCAGATGGGGAATCGTTTTTTTGATAATTTGAGCTGGGTCGGTTTCCTCTTCCATCAATTCTGCGTACTTCTGCTTGAACTCATACATCAGTGTCAGCATAGTTCCTTCCTGAGGATTTATAGTCCCATCATAGGCGCACTTGTAGCCATTTTCCAGGGCACTATACACATTTTGAGCTGATGAAAGGTTTTTGTCACCGAGTACCTCGGCAACCCCTTTACAGTAAAGGGCAAGTATTACACCGGAACATCCCCGGCTGTGCAGCAGCATCTGCCGGGCAAAGTCCTTGAGATAGTCGTCGGGAGATGAATATCCACCGTTGCCATTAGTGTTTACGAGCGCTCCTTGAAGGGTCAGGGTCATGTTCAGCCCTGTATCACCGTCAGGAACAGGAAATACATTCAGGTTATTGATATACTCTTTGTAGCGGAAGATATGTGTATAAATATTTCCAAGTATTTCCTTCGTTTCTTCGATATCTGTGCATTTCTCGTTCATAATTCTATACTTTTACTTTAAGCACCAATCAAACTATGAATATCGCGAACAGTTACATAAGTAAAATAAGACATTGTTGCCATGAATACAAAAGACGATGCATATTTTGCAATAGTCTTGATTTTTGATATTTGTCTAACTTTTTTAAAGACTGATATAGATAAATATTGACACGCTAATATTCCTGTCGCGAACGCCAGGCTGAAAAGTGTATAATTCATTAAATTCTTATGATGGATAAAAGTATTGTTGATTACCATCGACATATTAATCCAAAAAGCAATTATTGTTGGACTCGAAATAAAAAATGTAAATACTAATAAAAAAGTTTTTATTAATGTTTTCACATTAAAACGCGTATCTTCAACAGGAGTGGTATGTAATTCGTTAATGTTTCTGTTGCTTTGACGAAATACATTTGGCAGTAAAACTTCTTTAATTCCTACATAAAGGAGGAAAAGCAGCCCAAATATCTGAATGGCAACTTTAATTCTTGAATCGATAACTAAACTATCCATCCCAATTAAAAATATCTGACAATAAATGAAGTTAAAAAATGCCCCCGCGATTCCTATGGAGAAACCGTGCCAAAACCCCCGGTTTATGGAACGATTCAACATAATTTGTCCCAGCAGACCCAGGGGTACAGAATAAACTATGCCCATCAAAAATGCAGCAATTACCATTTAAAAGACTACCCTAAAATGAGATTTCTAATAATGATAAGAAACAACATATAATTTACCGCCACTGTTTTAAGTATTTGCATGCCTTCTGCCGAATAATCTTTTATAGAAACGTGCAACTTGCTTTTTTGATATTTTCTCAAGTGCTCTAATCCATTTAAATATTCAATTTTAATTTTTTTGTTTTGACTTCTGTAATATAAATTCATTAATGTCTCCACCCCATATTTGGAAGTTCGCATCTTGTCGAGAATGGGTAAAATATCCTCTTTGTAAACCGCTCTTTGTCCGGCGAGTAAATCCAGTGGTTTCAATGGATCGTATTTAATTTTACCTTTAGCGGAACAGGGATTACCAAGGACCATGTCTGCTTCTCCGTTAAGCAAGGGCGTTAATAATTTTTCTATATGCCGGCAACTTAATCCTGTAATATCTGAATCCACAAATACGATGATATCTCCAGACGCCATCTCTACTCCGGCAGCCATTGCGAAGGATTTCCCTAAATTCTCTTCAAACCCTATATAGCAAAAATGATAATTATGGAGAAGATCCTGTAAAATATAGTCGGTCTTATCACTTGAGCCATCATTTACTACAATTATCTCATTAATCAGCTTGCAGCCATTTAAGCTAAGGACTACATTCTTTACGGTTTTTTCTTCATTGAAAACCGAAACAATTGCCGTTACAGTCTTATTATCCTTCATTTACCCGCACTCCTTTTTACAAATTCGACCATAAGACTATTATGGTCGAAAAAACATATGACTAAGTTATTTAAAAATTGCTTGGGAGTCAAGATTTTTTTCTCAGCAATAAAACAGAAAGACGAAACGAAGCAGACATTTTACGAAGTGAATTGAGAATTCTTTGATTTTATGCAAACTAAAGAACTTAGAGGTTTTTGTATACAAAATAATATTCAGATTACTGGCAGAAAATCAGATGTTATTTCCAATATTATTAATTATTTTGATCAATATACCCGGGTTGAAAGCCAGATTAAAGATGATCAGGAAATTATTGATGACGGTGGTGATGAAGAATTAGTTACAATTGCGCGGGAGGAAATTTCGGAACTTGAGGAGGAAA
>CBDUZM010000358.1:0-4060 GCA_965371685.1 uncultured Spirochaetaceae bacterium
GCTAAAGCCGACTATCGATATCAAAGAAGTAACAAAAATAAAATCGTTAGGGAAGACCTATGATCGAATCTATATCGAAACATTCCACCCTGACGGAATCCTTCTTCCGCCTACAGATATGAAAATAAGTCTCTATGACAGCCAGGGAATAACGCTGGCCGAAACACCTTTATTCGAAGGAGTATGTGCTGTTCTCGATTATACCGAAGGACTGGAATCAGGTATTTATTATATCAAGATCAGCGGAGGTGGAGAATTGCGTGCCGGCGGACATTATGCCATCAGTGTTCTCGAGCTTGGATTAAGTGAAACACCTCTTTCTACCACAGAACCAGGATCATTATCGGATGATCCTGGTGAAACGGATGGTGGTATAAGTCCCTGGGATGGATTTGATGCCGTGGATATTGCGGTCGGAGATACTTTAGTTAGAAAACTGAGTACAGGCGAAGATATTGACTGGTTTGAATTACGTCTACCCTAGAAGAACAGTAATATCTTGCCGAAACAGCTGGAGTAATGAGTTCAAGGCCGGCGTACGGGAAAAGAGGAATTTGTACTAGATCGCCTGGAAAAACCGGCTGCAAATGAGGACAAAAGGATAAAATGACCAGCAACAAATTGCTAACATTAATCTATGAGTTGTCTAAAATAATACCTCGGCGAACCATCAGAATAAAAGAGGTGCTTCAAAGGGTGGAATTAAATAAAGAGTCTATTTGTCTGGGGGAAATCCAATTGCTGTTAAACAATTTGGAAAAAAAAGGATTTGTGAATTTAACGAAATCCGGTAAAGCCGGTATTATTGCAGTTTCTCTGACACCTTTAGGTAAAGCCAGGGCGGAGTAAAGCTGAAGAAGCGAGCTAAGGAGAAGATGGAGATGAGGAGGACAAGATGAAAATAATCCAGAGAGCAGCTGCAGTCCTGGTTATTGCGGTTTTTCTATTTAATATAACGAGTTGTGTAGTTCTGAAAACAAAACTGTTCCCGCCGGGTCTGCTAAAGAAAATTGAAGATGATGAGGATCCCAAGGATTCCGCGCCGGGGCAAGAAAAGAAAGATAAAGAGTAAACCAATTAGTGAGAAGATGTTCGCAATCCTCGCAGGATTCGGGGGAGGAGTTGGAGCGGGTAGATATACAAAGAGGCTTTTCACATGGATGGATGAGGATGAATGAATTAAATCGGAAATATACTGACGATGAACTTCTAATCGGTTTGATAATGCTTCAATCGATTCTGCAGGAATTGCAGGAAGAAGCAGGACTGAAATTCGATACATTTGATCTACGGGCTGACAGAGAGAATGATAAACATGTTGTGACAATCTTTAGAAATGAGAACAAGCTTAAACCCATGGAGATGTTAAATAAACAGATCGCAGATTGTTCATTATCAGAAGAGAATCGGGAAAAGATTAAGGGGTTGTTAAAGAAGGAGATTGATAGAAGGCTAAACATTATTTAAGGAGCTGAAATTCTGCTGGGCAGCAAGTAAGCACCGCGTTAAGTACACGCAGCCGAAGATTGTTAGAAATAGCGAAATAACAAAATGAGCTACAAAGTATTTTTAGATAATTATTTCCAATATATGGATGGAAGCGAATATTATTTTTTAGCTAATCTCATTGATATCGGATTTGTGAGGCAGTCAGCATTATCCCGGGTGGCGGGGCGGGGATATCCGCGATCTTCTCCAGCACCTTAATTCCATCCTTATCTGGCAGGTTGATGTCCAGAAGAACTACATCCGGGTCTTCTTCACGGATCAGCTTCAGCCCCTGTTTGCCTGTATATGAGGAAATGGCATGGTATCCATCCAGCACCATTTTCAGGGTCTTCTGGGCTTGCGGGTCGTCGTCGATATAGAGCAGGCGTATCATATTTTAGTCTCGATGACGGGTGTCCCAGGCCTATGCAAGAAAAAAAAGGAATTGAGGACTGATTCTCCCGTTTCCCCTTAAAACCTTTTTTGCAATGAATTGGCATTTTAATTGACAAATGGCAAATTGTATGCCATATTTAACATATGAAAACAACGGCACAGATTGATTCTTTCGGGCGTTTGGTGATTCCTAAAGAACTGCGCAGGCGATTCGGGCTTGAATCCGGTCAGAGGATCCGGTTTGTACCGGCAGAGGAAGGTATTACCCTGGTGCCCGAACGTCCAAAACGCCATTTTATTAAGCGCGGTCCTATACTTGCGATTGATACGGGTTCTAGAACAGCGTCGAAAGAAGCCTTTGATGTGGTTACGCTGCGTGAGAATCGTTTGGAAGAGAAAGCACATGAAAATTGGCGTTGACAGCTGTATTATCATTGCCGGTGTACATGCAAATCATCCCCTTCATGTACTGGCATCCGACTGGCTTATCCGCAACATCTCTTTGCATGAATTGATAGTAACACACCATACAATTCTTGAAACCTATGCAGTCTTGACCCGTCTACCGGGAGAGCTTAAAACAAACGGACCTGAAGCCAGGAAGCTGCTCGAAACATCAGTCCGACCTAATATGAAAATTGCAGAGTTTAATTCTTCTTCTATATGGGAGTGTATTGATTCTATGGTTAATCAATCTGCTTTTGGAGGACGTTCGTACAATGCCTTTATTGCCGAAATTCTGATAAATGCCGGCGCCGAAGCCATAGCAACTTTCAATACGACACATTTCACCGAACTTTCATTACCTGTGTCGTTAATCGATCCTTCAAAGCCTGCGTAAGAAAAAGCAGATGACTATGCAATTTTCGAAGATATCCTTTTACCGGAATTCTCCCTACCTATTGCTGTCTGTTTAGGCCCGTGCTAATATACGCCTATCGTGACCGTTGTTAGAGTGCTCTTAAAATTCCTTGAAAAGGATTTCCTGGCTAAAGTTTTTTTACTCGTTCTGCTATATTCTCTGCTTCCCCTGAGTGAAGTAGTGCTTATTCTGTACCTGGGGGGAGTTGTGGGGAAATACCTTACCCTTGCCTGCGCCGCATCGACCGGTCTGGTCGGCGTGATACTGGCGGTGAGCCAGTTCAAGTCTGTCCTGAAAAGGCTCGAGCAGAAGATTAAGCGGGGTCTCTATCCCGGCAAGGAATTCATGAGTATAATGGGAATTTTCGCTGGTGGCATCCTTCTGCTTACCCCCGGTTTTATTACCGATTTCTTAGGGCTCCTGTTGTTTATGCCTTTCTTCAGGCTGGCGGTAGGCGGATTTATTACCCGGCGGATGGAAAAGCAATTGAAAGAGGTTTACGAGTACTTGAGACTCTACGAACTATAATAAACACTCAAATATTTGGCTATAATTGATGATTGGACTAAATTCCCCGGATTTTAAAAACCAGTACGAGAAACTTGAAGTAAAGGTAGTAAAGGAATCCAAATATCTTCCAGGGTTTTCGAATTATACCGGAGAGATATTCCAATCCCAGATTAAACAGACTTTTAGACACATTACGTTCTCTTCCTGAAAAAATTTCAAAGCAGTTGTCTATCCAGAGAAAAACACCTGGATTGAAACTCTTACTGTTCAGGTCGCTCCATTGGTCCTCAGCCCTGACTCCTCTGCCTACCAGGAGAAAAGCGGGGGAGGATTTCCGTATTGCCAGAATCACGTTCTGTTCCATAGGCTTGTCAAAATAACCCGAATAACGTCCGACTACTTTCAGGTCCGGGAAAGAGGTCTTTAAATTTTTCTCCGCCTGTTCCAGCTCTTCTTTCCTGGCGCCTAGAAGATAGACGCTGCGATCCAGCCGTTCGGCCAGAGAGAGGAGGCGTATTACGAATTCAAAGGGATTGTAGCGGGACAGAGGAGGTTTTTTTTGGAAGTGGGCGCCCCGTATAATACCTTTAGACACAGGGAGTATCAGGCTGGATTGCCTCAGGCATCGCTGTAACGCCGGATCGAATTTAGCTTTGAGAAGTTTTCGAATGGTCAGAAGAACGATCTGATGACCCTGGCCGTCCAGCAGGAACTGCTCGATGGTGTTCATGACGGCTTCCGGCATACCTGCGTCCACAGGAATGTTGAGAAAATGAATCCGATTTATGCTGATATCCAATATTA
>CBDUZM010000359.1:0-4058 GCA_965371685.1 uncultured Spirochaetaceae bacterium
CTTAAAACCTCTCAGCTTCTGTGGAGGTTCCGTTACTCTTCTCCTACCACCGGGACCCAAGAGTACAAGACGGTTTGCTTGAACCCGACGATACCGGCTTGCACGGCAAGAGAGGGATGATCGAAGTAACTCCCTACACCGGAAGCAACAAGCTATTGAAACACGGACCCCTACGAAAGAGTGGGAGCTGCACGTATCTGGAGCACGCAGACGGAACTCCCTTCTACTGGCTCGCGGACACCTGGTGGATGGGATTTACAACCCGATTGGAGTGGCCAGCTAGTTTTCAGGCCCTCACCCGGGATCGTGTTACCAAGGGCTTCTCGGTCGTGCAGATCGTGGCGGGCCTGTATCCGGACATGGAGCCTTTTGACGTGCGAGGCGCTAACGAGGCGGGATTCCCTTGGACTTACGGATTCGAAAACATAAATCCCTCTTATTTTGACATGGCCGACCTCAAGATTGCCTACCTCGTGGATTCAGGTCTGACGCCGTGCATCGTTGGCTGCTGGAGATCGGGAAAAGTGAGCATTCTCCAGGACTGGGTACTGGTGTTAGAGAAGGGATAGGTACGCCTGAAAAGCGTCGATAGCGCTATTCAGCCCGGTTATGGAGAAATTTGACGTCAGCAGCCGGAATGGATTGCCGGTACAATTTGGCAGCTAATAGAAGAATATTGATGTGAGGGTCATCCTTTCGTATAAAAATTAATTAAGCAGGAGCTTTGCGTCCAGGGCAATCCAGCCGCAATCGGCATAGACCAGGGGATTAATGTCGAGCTGGTTGAAGCATGCGCCCATCTCGAGAACGATCCTGCCTGTTAAAGCGATAATTCCGGCAAGTCCTTCGGTGTCCATTTTCAGGCCCCTGAATTCATTAAGCACGGGAGCAATAACGAGCTCCTCTATCATACGCCGGGCTTCTTGAAGAGAGCAGGGGGCCAGCCGGAAGGCGACATCCTGGTAAAGCTCTGTAAGAATGCCTCCTGCACCGATCATCAAGGCAGTTCCCAGGGCGGGATCTACAAGCGCTCCGAGGATAAACTCACTGCCCGAGTGGCGGACCTGTTCCTCTATCAGCACCGGCGTTCCCGGGAAGCGGTCCCGCAGGTCCTGCACCGCGACCGGCAGCGTTTTCACGCCAAGGTCCATTTTAACACCGCTTTGTTCCGTTTTGTGAAGAATTTCGGCGGAGCAGACCTTGGCTACGAAGAAAGGTCCGGGCATCGATTTATCAGAAATCCTGTCACTCAAGCGTTCATCCGGCGACAGCCGGAATCCGGACGGTACGGGTATTCCGTAAAGCCGGAGGAGCTGTTTTACTTCAAACTCATCCGGCTGATCGGAAGATCTAAGGCGCCTGAGCCAGTTTTCGAATTCTCGTTTCATCCTGCTCATGAAGCGCCTTCCAAAGCCTTGACGATGTAAGCCCGTTCAACCAGAAAACGGGCGGCCCGGACTGTGCGGTAAATGGAAGGGAAGCCGATAACTCCGGCCTGGTAGAATCGGCGTAAATACCGGTCGGTGAACGGACCAAACTGGGTGAAAACGAGCACCGGTTTCTCTGCACGGACAGAACGCCCTGCAATAACGTCTATCAGCCCATCGGTGATAGTTGGTGGGGAAAAGAGGGCGATGCAGATGAGGATGTCCACCCCGGAGTCATCCAGTAATGAGTCTAAGCACTGCCCGAACATCTCGTCATCGGCGCCGGCGGTCATATCCACGGGGTTTTCGCAGGAGGCGAAAGGAAAGCTGTGGGCTCTGATTCGCTCCCTGGTTTTATCGTGCAGACCGGCTACGGCAAGGGGAGGACCCTTCCAGGGGCTCTCTATATAATCGACGCACATTACTCCGTATCCTCCCGCTGAGGTGAGAACAGCCACACGGTTCCCCCGAGCCGGGGGAAGAGCGGAGAGGGTTTTTGCAGCGTCGCAGAGCTCCTCGTCGTCAACAGCACGCTGGATACCGAACTGGCGGAATGCCCCGCTGATAACCCGGTCGGAGCCTGCCAGACGGCCTGTATGTGAGCTCACTGCAGTTGCGCCCGACGGGGTCCGTCCTGCCTTGAGTACGATTACAGGCTTTTGCCTGCTGATATTTCGTGCCTCTTCCAGAAATACCCGCCCCGAGTCGAGGCTCTCTATGTAAAAGGCAAGACAGTTGGCGCCCGGATCCCGACCGAAGTGACGAAGAAAATCAAGCTCGTTCAGATCGCTCTTGTTGCCCAGCCCCACAAAGACATGCATACCGAATCCGGTGTTGCTGGCAAGGCCCAGAGATTCTACACCTACGGAACCGCTCTGGGAGATAAAGGCGACGCCTCCTCCCCCAGCCAGAGATTTATCTCCGTGTTCCACGAAGATCGTGTCTATCTTTTCATCCGGAACGAAAATCCCCAGGGAGTTCGGGCCCAGTATCCGGCTTCCGAATCGCCGGGGGATCTGTTTAAGGCGTTCCTCCAGCTCGCGACCTTCAGCCCCGGATTCACTGAATCCTCCCGCTACGATGATGATGAACGGAATTCTCAACCGGCCGCAGACCTCCGGAGCCTCTACAGCCGGTTCTGCCGGGATAGCGATGATTGCGAGGTCCAGTTTGTCCGGTATATCCTTAACGCTCGAGTAGGCTTTCTTTCCCAGAACTTCCCTCTTTCCGGGATTTACCGGATATACAGGGCGATCCGATCTGGAAAGCAGTTCGAAGACGATCCGGCCTACCCGTCCCTGTGTCGCGGAAGCGCCGATGACGGCAATAGCCTTCGGCGCCAGGAGCGGTCTCATATCCGAAATGACTACACCGGGAGTTTTCATGTATTCGCAAATTAAAGCCAATCTGTGCAATTGTCAATTGATTGTTTTTTTACAATTGCTTATAAACTTAAAATGCAGCAGCGGTCTCTGATTCATAAATTACTTGATATTTCCATCAAACATTCACTCTTCATCATAATTGGTACAACAATTATTACACTGGTTTTCCTTTTTTTCGCTGTCAGGTTGAAAATGGATCCTGATATCGAGAGTCTGATTCCGGACAATAAAGAGACTGAACGCCTGGTGCGTGAGCGAGGAGGCGAAGAACTGCAGGGTGAGTACCTGATAATTGCCGTCGAGAGTGATGATCCATTCCAACTGGCAAAGCTGTCAGCTCTCTACGATGTAATTGAACGGATTGAAAGTATAGGCGCCGTTAAACAGAGCATTAATCCTTTTAATATGCTTGCCTTCCGGGAGAAAGAAAAACGGGTAGAGGTTGTAACACTTGCGGAGGGAAGGAGAGCTCCTGAAACCGCCGAAGAGCTCAGCCTTTTTAAGAAGAGGATTCTGGAATCTCCAGTAGCCCGTAATCTCGTTATCTCTGCCGATGCCACGGTCCTTCTGACTATTTTCCCCGTGGACCGTAACCTGGATTACTCCGGTTTTATGGAGAATGTCAGGGAGATTGTATCGGATCTGAAGCCTTATTTTAACACTTATCTGAGCGGCACCGTTCCTTTTAGAGAGAGAACAGGGGTCTATCTGTCAAGAGACTTTTCAAGATTGATAGGTTTCGCAGCAGTGATAATTTTACTTTTCTACTTCCTCGGATTTCGGTCGATAAGAGCCGTTGTCCTGCCCTTCCTCGTTGTTGCGATGGGCACTACCTGGTGTCTTGGATTCATGGCAATTTTCGGTTTGTCCCTGTCTATTATGAACATTGTTACGCCTCCATTGGTATTGACTCTTGGAAGCTCGTACAGCATTCATATACTAAATCAGTACTACCGGGAAGCCGGAAAAAATCATCCGAACGGATTATGGATAGCAGGAGCAGTAACCCACGTAAACAGGACGATAATCATGGCGGCAGTGACTACGATTGCCGGTTTCCTGAGCCTGCTCGCAGCCACCATGGAGCAGACGAGGGTGTTTGCTGTAACTACCAGCTTCGGTATACTGAGCTGCGCTCTGCTGTCCCTTTTCTTTTTTCCCGCAGTTTTATCACGTTTGCCTCATCCCAGCTCTATTCAGAGTCGCCAGGTTGTGCAAGGCCTGCTGACGCGGTTGATAAAAAAAT
>CBDUZM010000360.1:0-4057 GCA_965371685.1 uncultured Spirochaetaceae bacterium
CAGGGGCTGTTCAGCTTGAAGCGAGACTATCTCATTATGGATCTCATCCAGGACCTACAGATTGGATTCATTATCAGCGGAAGCATGTTTGAGACACGAAAGTAATTCTACCTCACGGATTGCAAAGAAGACGACAGTATGAGGTTTCTTGTCCAACGTTGGGATGGGAAAGAAAAAAGTGATATACTGCTCCCCTTCTTTATTGCTGTACGCGTAATTCTCCTTTCCAAGCACCTCCGGCTGTTCTATGCTCCAAAGTATACCAAGGAAATCTTTTTTCTTAGCATCTTTGAAGTGATAGATGTAATCCATGAGAGTGCTGACTCTGAGCTTGCCTTGTGAGGAATAGAGAACATTACTATCACGGAAATGAAGAAAGACCCTGGGTGAAAGCTTGCTGCTTGATACATGAGTGCCCAGAAGAGAAATGGCAAGGTAGGCGTTGTATTCATTATCATGTAAAATTTGCTGATTCAGGCTTTTGTCGTATGCGATACGGAGAGAAATTTTCTCAAGCTCTGATATCTCATTATCCATAGATGTCTGAATATTCGACAATTCCTTTGCTTTAAGCATTTCTAAATCGTTTTTTAAAACAACAACGGAGTTTCGGTAGAGAAGAAAACCTAGAATAATGAGAGGAACAATCAGGGTAATTATATAAGATATGAGGTATCGGTAAAAAACGCTTCTCTGTTTTCTCAATAGGCCGGTAAAAATCATCTTAGTCTTGACTTGAGTTTATAACAAGCGACGGTGCACCTGCAACCTGTACAGGTGCACCAATTCGCTCCATGCTACTTATTGTAGCGGTCGTAACCTTCCTGAAGGATTTTTACATACTCATCCACATGCATTTTATTTAAGGTAGCTACGTATTTTTCCAATGTATCAAAGGATTCCTGACCGACAACGAACTTGGCCTCCATTTGATCAATGTAAGTCTGTATGTCTGTCTGTAGAATGCTCAATCGCTCGGATTCTGTGGAAGTAAATCGAATAGCGCTTGGGTATAGCCTCTCGTCTTTCTGATATGGGAATGCATATTTCACATTTCCCTCTGCAACCCATCCCTGGTAAGCTCCCGCGAAAGGCTTGTCCATTATGCGAACCCCTGTCCCGTCGCCGGGACCGATGCGTTTGAGAAATGTAAGCCAGTGAGACAGATCTTCTTCAGGCTCGAATATGTAGTTGACTGCATCTTCCCCTTCTACATAGTCCCAATTAACCCCCTGTTGTCCAAGCCAGCATGATACACCTGAAAGGCCGTTCACGCCATCCGTATAGTACCTGTGAAAAAGATCGGCCCATTTAATTGATTCAACAGGATGCTCGTTCACGCGGGTAATAGCGAATCTTCCCGTTACGATATGATTGAGAGCGGTAGCCATTTTTTCCGAGCTATATGACGACGTCATGGGAGCAAGAAAACCGAACTTGGTCCAGTCCGCCTGACTCACATGCCCGAGAACACCATAGTTCATTGATTTGGTCTTTGCGATGTACTCCTCGGTGCTGTGAGAGATAAACTCGTTATCCAGCAATTTTTCGGTATAGAGCTTATTGAGAAACTCAATGTAAGCTTTGTATCCCTCCGTGAGCTGCGTGAATGTGACGACATCGTTCTTCAAAGACACAAGTCTTCCGTGACCACCTCCATAAGTCTCGCCAAAAGCGGCCATCAGTACACCGTTCAGCCTGGGGAATCCACGGCAGGTTATGCCTTCCTCATCAGCCTTTCCATTGCCGTTAGGATCATTTTCTTTGAAAGCCTTAAGCACCCGGTAGAAATCGTCTATTGTCTCGGGTATCGAAAGCCCGAGATTCTTGAGCCACTCCACATTTATGGCTATCTTCCACGAACCCTGTGTTTGAGTGTACGTTATCTGACCGAGAGCATAGATATTTCCGTCAGACGCAGTAATGGCCTTCTTCATAAGAGGATACTTTGCCAGTGCTTTCTTGATATTGGGCCCTTGTTTGTCGATAAGATCGTTCAGCACGATAAGCTCGCCTTGAGGCCCGTAGGTTTCTTCGTCGTGGATGGTCAAAGCACGGAAGAAAATATCGGGAAGATCGCCGGTTGCAAGGGCCAGGTTCTTCTTCTCCTCAAACCCCTCTGCGGCAAGGTCAAACTCAAAATGAATGTTGGTCTGTTCCTCGAGAGCCTTGAATATCCTGTACTCCTCCCACGGACCGCAATACCCGCTGGTCGGCGACATCATCTTTAGCGTAATCTTGTCTTCCGGTGGAGGTGTTACCCCTTTACCTGTTGCCGACGCCGAGAATACGCACACGGACAGCACGATCAGAATCAGTAAAAAACGTTTCATACTCATATCTTACTCCTTCAATATTGATTAAAAAACATGAAACCTGTAGCCTGTGAATGCCGCTATATGACTCCCTATCCCGGCTGGATAGTATTATCAAGCACGAGATTATTCATATAGCGGCATATCTATATATTGGTGCATCGCATATTTCACCTCCTTTTTATCCTTTAATTGCTCCCACCATGATGCCTTTAATAAAATAACGCTGCAGGAACGGGTAGATCATGATAACGGGCAGGGTTGACACAATAATGACTGAATATTTAAGCAGTGCAGCCATTTCCACCTGCTTTTCAATAGCCTCAAGCTGCCCATCGTCCATGAGCATTTCAAGGTCGATTTCATTAATAATCAGGATCTCCCGCAGGAACAACTGCATCGGGAAAATCCTCCTGTCTGAGATGTAAATCAAGGCGTTGAAGTAGCTGTTCCACTGCCCCACTCCGTAGAACAGCGCCATAACCGCGATAATAGGTTTGGATAACGGAAGCATTACTCGGAAGAATACTTTCGCGGGGGAACACCCGTCGATGATTGCCGCTTCGGTGAGTTCGTCGGGAATACTGGTTTGATAGAATGTGCGAACCACCACGATGTACCAGAATCCGACACACCCGGGGATGATCTGGGCGAATATCGTGTTCCCCATACCAAGAGCCTTAACCACCATATATGTAGGAATAAGACCGCCGGAGAAGAACATTGTTATTGTGAAAAAAATAATGATGACGTTCTTGCCGACGAGGTCCTTTCGGGAGAGAGAATAAGCGGCGCTCAGGGTAAGAGACAAACTTAAAAGCGTGCCCGAAATTGTGTAAAAAATTGTATTCCGGTAGCCTATCCAAATGTCCTTATACTTGAGAATTCTCTTATAGGCCTCGATGTTGAAATCCTTGGGGAGAAGACGCACCTGGCCGGTAACTACGACCTCGGGATCGCTGAGTGAGGCAGAGACGATGAATGTGAGAGGGTATAGAATGATTATAAAGAATAATGTTACAAGGATTAAAGCGATGCTATCAAAGATTATTTCATCTTTGCTTCTTTTTATCATGATCTCCTCTTTTGTATCACCACAGGCTTGTGGACGAAAGCCGCCTGGCCGCTGCATTGACGATAACAAGCATGACACAATTAACAACGGAATTTAAAAGCCCGACAGCGGTGGAAAAGCTGAATCGTGCTCCCTGCAGCCCAACTCTGTAGATGTAGGTGGATATAACATCCGCAGAGTCCATGTTTAATGGAGTCTGCATAAGGAATACCTTTTCAAAGCCGACGCTCATAACTCTGCCCACGTTCAGGATGAGCAGGATAGTGGCTGTCGGGATAATCACGGGAATATTTACGTGCCATATTCTCTGCATTTTCGATGCGCCGTCGATTTTTGCCGCTTCATGCTGCTCGGGATTTACCGCGGACAGCACAGCGAAGTAAATGATGGAGGCCCAGCCCGTGCCCTGCCATATGCCGGACCACACATAGATGCTCTTTATGTATTTTGAGTTATTCATGAAGTCAATGGCAGTAACCCCGATTATTTGTAGGAGCGAATTTATCATGCCATACCTGGGGTGGAGAAATATGAACAGCATGCCTACCATTACCACTGTTGAGATGAAGTGAGGGGCGTATGTGACAGTTTGCACGATTTTTTTGTATCTTTTGTATCTTACCTCGTTGAGCAGCAAAGCGAGGATGATGGGAAGGGGACACCCGGC
>CBDUZM010000361.1:0-4038 GCA_965371685.1 uncultured Spirochaetaceae bacterium
TGAGTGATAGAATGATATCGAGGTGCGGGGGGACGCGATGGTTAATCGTTTCATAGACCTTTATATCAAGTTATCCCTTATATCCCCGTACAGGTTCCTTATACTCGATATTTCCTCCTGGCCCGCGTGCTTCCCGCCGTATATGCTTTCCAGAACGATCCTGACTGTGTTGTGAATGCTTCGAGCCAGGTCTGGTATCTTTTGCTCGAGCTCATCCCTCCAGTGTATCCATCCTGATGCTTCGGGTCCTTTCAGTCCGTTTCGTTCGAGAAGTTTTACAACTCTCAGGAGGCTGTGCGAGAGTGTCCGGTTTTCATATTCAGGCGGTTTTTTTCGCCTTCTCCAGGGCTTGTAGTGCAAAATGAGCCAGAGGACAAGGGCGACGATTATAACAGCCGCTGTTGGGATTGCTGCCGACCAAACAGAGAACCTCGATTCTGATGACGCTTCGGTGTAATCGGCCGGCCTGACATCGCCGAGGATATTTCTCAGCTGGCGCGCAGTAAGACCCCTGAACTCCATATCCAGCTTGTAAATCCAGTAATCTTCGACTCTCTGATAGTTGGACGGATTAAGAGCAGGGGTGGCTTCCCAAACGGCCCAACCGCTGCCTTCCAGCCATACTTCCGGCCAGGCGTGGGCGGAAAATCCGGTGACCTCGAAGGCCTGGTCAGTTTCGCTTCGGTTGACAAGAAATCCTGTCGAGTAGCGGGTAGGTATCCCATTGAGCCTGGCCAGGATAACGAAAGAAGTGGCAAAGTGAACACAGTAACCTTCCAGCTTTTCGAAGAGGAAACTGCCTACGAAATCTTCATAGCCGCGATCCATCTCTGCTTCCAGGGTGTAGGAATAATTAACCGCCAGGTATCTCTCTATCCGGCTGAGGATTACCGTAGGGTCCTCAATACCGGCGCCGATGCGGCCGGCTAGAAAATGGATCTCGTCGGGAAGAACGGCAGGTGCCTGCAGGAACGGAGAGGGATCTTCCAGGCTCATATTTTTCTTTGCTGTTTGCAGATAGAAGGCGGTACCCCTCCTGATCGGGTCTTTCAGAACGAAGCCGGTCTCCAGGTTCCCGTATTCCAGTTCCGGCGCTTCTTCTTCAAATCGTATACGCACGGTATCCAGGTTAAAAGGAAGATATCTGTAGTACTCGGTTAGAAGAGTCACCTTTATTTCTTCCGCCTCCGGCTGTTTCGACTCGAAGATGATGTTGTCAGGTATTTCTTCGTCAGAGAGCGTGGATATCTGCCAGGTCGTGCCGTCGTAGTTATCATAAGAGCGTGTCTTCAGGTAGAGGCGGGCGCCTTTGCCTCCTGTTATCTCAAAAATCGGGGCAGGTGAAAGAACAGCCTTTCCTCCCAGCCTGCCGGTTTCGTCGAAGGAGAACCCATAACCTGGAATAGCGTAAAGGAGTGGATACGAAGGGAAGATGTCAAGCACCGTCTGTCTGAGAAAGGGGTACAATCCTGCATCTACAAGATTGCTTCCCTTCGGTGTTCCTCTACCGGTGAGTGCGGTAAGGCCGAAGGCGAAAAGCAAAGCCGCTGCGCTGAGATGGATTAAGAGAAAAAATCCACGTATGCGCCGGCTTTTATAGCCGTACTTGACTGAAAGGTAGAGAAGGCAGAGAAGAACGATTATCATAAGGATGAAGTAGATGAACGCCTTCTGGTAGATAAAAGCGAGCAGTGATAAAAGAGTCAGTGACATGCCGAGGAAAGGCCAGACCCAGTCTACAGTCAGAATCATGCTGCCGAAAAAACCTGAGAACATGGAGGTGAGAAGCACGATGATATTGGAAACCGTGCCGCTGGCGGAACCGGATTGAACGGTCTCCAGCCAGATGGAATAGGATGAATAGGGGGTGATGAGTATGCCGGCCAATACGAACAGTGCGAACAGAATCCCACTTAACGAAGAGAGAGTCTTGAAGATCTTTTTCGTTCTTCCCCGCGTTATTTTAATAACAAAAACCAGAGAGACTCTTACCAGAGGAAAGATGATGATTAGAATAGGATGGATGTTCGTTCTGAATCCTAAGGCAAATCCGAGTGGAACGGCGACGGCAAAGAGCGCTGCGAAGAGGAGTTTGACTATGTTGTTCCGCAGTGCTGAACGCATAATATTATCTTCCCAGGTCGCTGACAATGCTTTCAGAGTTATTTACGATAAGGATTTTCGCCCCTTTCTCCCGGAGCCTGTTGAAGATCGAAAGATTTTGTCTCCACTGCTCTTCTGAATAGCCCACCTGGTTAAATATTAGGATAAAAGGGGTTTCCGTCAGTAGTGAGTCTTCCACAAGACCGAAGAGAGCAGGATCCATTACATGGGTAATAAAGAACAGTGTACGATTGCCGGTGTAAGAGGATTTTGCCTCGGATGAGTAGAGTTGGGCAGGAGAAACATTGGATCTGAAAGTTAAGTTTATGGTCGAGTGGTAAAAGGACTCAAACTGATCCGGGTTGGAACCGCTGAATCGAAAAATTTCTCTTCCCGGAGCGCTGACAGACAGGGGAATACTGCTGTCGAGAAAGTATTTCACCAGGGCTACCATAATTTCAACAGATGTATCCTCGATTTCCAAAACCTTCATTTTTTCACCGGGGCAGGGCCTGGTGTCAAGGTAGAGGCCGATTTCCGGCGCCGATGTGGTTTCGTATTGTCTGAGGAAGGGTTTTCCGGTAGAAGCGAATTTCTTCCAGTGTATATGCCGCATCGGTTCGCCGGGCAGGTAGCTCTTGAGCTGGGTATAGAGGGAATAATCCGGGTCTCCTCCATGGGAGCTGCCGCTGCCGCTGCCTTCCCAATTCTGAAGCTCCAGAGACAGATGATTTATCTTGGGGATGCGGGGATAGACATAGAAAGTCCTGTACAGCACCTGAGGTGCTACGGTCAGAATACCTAAAGGATCGGTTATTTCGATCCTTTCGAGCCCTACCGTATAGATGCCTCTGTAGGAACAACGAAAGGTGTACGATTCCGATCTCTCACCTCTTGCTTTCAGGTAAATGGAAAAATCAGGTATGATGAGGTTCATTTGAGGGTGGATCGCCTTGAACCGGCAGTGAATCCGGGCTACGGGGAGTATGCTTTCGTTGGTCAGGATCAACCTGTAGTTGATATCCTGGCCTTTTACAGGATGTTCGGTGTCGAATTCCTGATGATACTTCAATTCGGCGAGGGAAATCAGTCCCATCAATACGGATATCAGGGGGAGGCTTAAAAAGAAGAAAAAAAGGGTCATGAGATGTCCGCCGAAATAGGCGCCGGCCAGGAAGAGAATAAAAAGGCCGAATAAGAGCAGAGCCGTATTTTTAATCCGGATTGTAGAATTTTCCCGGCTCATGTATAGACGCTCACAATCAGCTCATCTCTCTTTCTTTTGGGAACATAGTGGGTCTTTTCCTTGTCTCTGTAGTACTTGATAGAAGCGCCGGATTCGGCATCCACCAGGACAACCTTTTCCGCAGGTTTACCGAGGGCAATAACCAGAGAGATGTCGAGATGATCAGGAAGCTCGAGAAGCGCTTTAAGCTCTTTTCTCTTGACTGAACCGAACATGCAGCCTCCCAAACCTTGCCCGGCAGCTCCCAACAGAATGGTCTGGGCGGCAATACCTATGTCGGTGTCTGCTGATTGGTTTATAGTGGTATCTGTCAGAATAATGATATATGCGGTCGGACGTTCTGATTCTTCGGGCCCGGGCCAATCGGCAAGGTAGCCTGCCCATGCCAGGTGAGAGAATATCTTATTATTCCATTCCGGCGAACAGGAAAGAACATACTTGAGCGGCTGCCGGTTTCCGCTGGATGGCGTGCACCGGGCCAGCGAAACGAGATCGGTCAATTTTTCTCCGGATATAGGCACAGAGCCGTCGAATCGCCTATAACTTCGGTTCCTCAGGACCAACTCCTTGAAATCCATTTTTCACTCCTTGTAAGATCGGGTCAGTACCGAGTTTATCCAATGAGCGGGTTAATATACAAGAGCCGGTCATTATGGGAAGCGGTTAATTTCCGCTGTTTTCTTTGCCGG
>CBDUZM010000362.1:0-4037 GCA_965371685.1 uncultured Spirochaetaceae bacterium
AACAAGACCTGCGTCGTTGAAGTTTATCTGAACCTTTGTTTCTATGAATACATGCGGATGAGAATGAGCAACTCCGGTTGCCACAAGCAAAAGGAACAGCCATAATAGAGTTTTTCGCACAAGATTATCCACGTTAGTGATAGCTTACTTCTCCCAGTTAGAATTTGAGTATACACAAAATTATTATCAAAGCTCAATATATGGTGATCGGAAACAGGTGGCGCCCCTTCATCCTTCAGTAATCATATGATATTATAAGTAATAAATGAGCGACAAGAACGAGTCGGATTATATAAGGATACTATCCCATCAGCTCAATTCCCCGATAAGCGCAATTCAAACCATGCTCTCGACGATCCTTGAAGGCTATACAGGAGAGATAGATCCGAAAGCCCTTCATTTTATTAGAAAATCAATAACAAGGGCCGGGGAAGCAAAAGATATTATCACCGGTCTTCTCGATTACGAGATCTACTCACATGATAGAATCGGAGAAGAGGAAGAATACGATCTGACTCTCCTCCTGGACCGCCTGTTCACCCGTTTTTCGACCATTGCCTCTGAAAAGAATATATCAATGAATTACGACTTTCCGCTTAACACAAGGGTAATCCATCGCGGCAATACACGGGCTATGGAGCATGCAGTCCGGAACCTTATTGATAATGCGATTAAATACACTCCGAAAGATGGGCGTATAACCGTTAAATTTATCTGCAGAGAGAACAATCAGTGTCAGATTTCAATCTCGGACACGGGCTACGGCATTCCCAAGGAGGAGATTGACTCTATTTTCGATCCCTTCTATCGCTCGATCAGACATAAATCAAACATTACCGGAACCGGTCTGGGACTGGCAATAGTAAAACGAATTATTGACCAGCACCGGGGAAACATAGCAGTGGAATCCGCTCCGAATAGCGGGGCAACGTTCACCATCACCCTGCCCTATCTGCGATTAGAACGGACCGAAAGCGGGGAAGTAGAGAAAAAAAGGATCCTTATTATTGGAGGAGTCACGGCAGGCCCCAAGGCTGCGGCAAGATTGAGAAGATTGGACGAGAAACTTGATATAACCATAATAGAGAAGAGCGAGTTCTTATCCTACTCAGGCTGCGGGCTGCCCTTCTACATAAGCGGCAAAGTTCGATCGCCTAAAGCCCTCATGTCCACAGCGGACAATACGATTCGGGACGTCCATTTTTTCGAAGCCATCAAGAATATTCGAATCTTAAACACAACCCTGGCCCTGGAAATCGATCGAAAAAAAAGAACGGTAAAGGTACAGAATATCGAGAACAACCGCATCGAATCGATCCCTTACGATATCCTGGTTCTGGCCACAGGCGCAGAATCCATTGTGCCGGATATTCCCGGTGTCCGGCAGCCCGGCATATACTCCCTTCATAACATTGAAGACGCGGAAGCCATTAAAAGTGAATTCGCCGGCAAAAACGCCCGTGACGTATATATAATAGGGGGCGGGCTTATTGGGATTGAAACCGCAGAATCTCTGATCCAGGCAGGAGCGCGGGTGACAATACTGGAAAAGAAACCCAATATCCTTCTCAGCCTGATGGACAGCGACATCTCTTCCAAGATCGAGAACGAGCTGAATGCCAAAGGCATCAAAATACTATCCCGGACGCAAATCAACGAAATCAACAAAATTGATAACCAGCTCGTTATCAGCAGCAATAAGGGCAAGCACATAGCTGACCTTATTATCCTTTCGGCAGGAGTAAGGCCCAATTCGGCGCTTGCGGAGAAGGTGGGTATAGAACTGGGGAAAAACGGAGGAATCAAGGTTGACAGCCATCTTCAGAGCTCGGATAAGTTTATCTACGCTATTGGAGACTGTGCGGAGTCAGTCAATATTATAACCGGAAAACATGAATACTGGCCGCTGGGATCAATTTCAACGAAAATGGGAAGGATCGCCGCGGATAACATACACGGGAGAAAAACGGAGTTCGAGGGTTTTATCGGAACGGCTATGTTTAAAGTGTTCGATATTAATGTGGCGCGCACAGGCTTAACCTCGAAGGAAGCGAAAGAAAACGGCTTTGACGCGGATACTATTATAATTACCGGCATGGATAGACCCCATTATGCCGGGAATGCGTCGTTCGTCATCCTGAAGATAATCGCCGACCGAAAGACCGGCCGTGTTCTAGGCGCCCAGGGTTACGGGAAGGGCGATATCATATCCCGAATGTCCATTATCGCCTGCGCTATTACCAGCCATATGACACTCGAAGATGTCTTCAAGCTGGATCTGGGTTATTCTCCGGCCTTCAATAATCCCATAGACACGGTGCAGACTGCCTGTCTTGTGCTTCGAAACAAGCTGGACGGCCTGCTGAAAACGATATCTCTGGAAAGCTTTGAGAAAATCAGGGGTGATGTGCAAATTATAGATGTTTCACCCTTAACCGAGTATGATGTAGGTTCCATACCGGGAAGCATTAATATTCCCCTGGAAGCGATACGGAGGGAGGAGATTCCCTTCAGCAGAAACTCCAGGATTGTCCTGTACAGTAAGACCTCTTCCGGCGCTTACGAAGCGTACAGGTATTTGATTACAAAAGGCTACCAAGACCTGTTCGTGCTGGAAGGCGGCTTTATTTACTGGAAGCGCTGAATATGCCCGGAAGATCAACTGGGATAAGAAATAATGAAAGGATCAGATATCGTAAGCGAGCTTCATACCCAACCCGGGATTCTTCTCCATAAACTCGAGAACATCGGATTTTTTTATGGTGAAAAGTGAAACCGGCCTTTGATAGCGGAAGGTATATTCCGCCGCCTCTCCCCGGTGTATTTTATGCATCTCTCCGATGAAGTGCCCCCTTCCCAGGGTGGCAATATGCTTTCCGTCCCGGCTGACTTCAACCTCTCCCTTTCGAATTATGTATACCTGTTCGAGCGGCTCACCTTCGCGTATTAAAACTCCCGACCCCGGGAGCTCCCCGGGTACAAGCAGAGACTCAAGCCATGTCTTCTGATAGGTGGTAAGCGGATGGCACATGGGACTATCTATCAGTGTATTCCAGGTTTCGCTGCTCCTGTTCTTGATCAGCCGCTGGAGTGTCCTCTCAAAATCGGTGCCGAGGATGAAGCTTAAAAATTTATCCTTTCCGATGGTATAGACGATCGTATCGGTTTCCGCCCTTATGTCCGCTGTACGCGGCTTTTCTGTCATGAGAGCGACTTCACCGAAATACTCATAGATTCCCAGTATCTTATTGGCAACGAGCTTTTCGTCGATTACAGATGCATTGCCAGAGGCGATAATGTAAAATTTATCTCCTTTTGTGTCTTTTCTGATGATATAATCACCTTTTTTAAATTTTTCTTCCTCAACAATGCTGACGAATTCCTGGGCTTTCTCCACCGGCAGACTGTCGAAAAAATCCAGGTGTTTGAGTACTCCGAGAGTCTGATAAGTCTTTTCGTAAGGCGGCGCCTGAGTCTTGAAATAGAGCGTCTGATCTATACCAAAGGTCGCCAAAGTAAGAGCCGTCCGGGCAGGAAAATCTTTTTTTGCAATATGATAGACCACAATCTTCTTCTGAATATCCTCAGGTAGGGAATTGAGAAAGGTAATAGGGGTGTGCAGCGGAGGAATACCCGATTCGTGATATATCACCTTGTTCTTCCACGGGAAGCTTGTCAGTTCCTCATATCGCTGCCGGTTGATTACGCCCAGATCAAATATCTTTTTCTGAACTTCCGGATCTCCCTGGTGATCCGATGAATATACGAAGGTCTGGTCCTGAAACTCCAGGGCGAAGCCTAAGGTGGGAATTGAATGCAGTGAATAGAAGAAGGTGAATTTTCCCCCATGAATAAACACAGGCTGGCCGATAGTAACCCGCCTGTGATGAAAGAGCCGCTGAATATAGGAAACCGATTCATCAGTCAGAGACGAATACTTCCTTAAAAAGCTCTGCATTATCGTTTGTGTGGTGTAAACAGTGATTTTACCTTCTTCGAGTATCTTTTGAAGCGTCCCGGCATCATGATCGGCATGG
>CBDUZM010000363.1:0-4021 GCA_965371685.1 uncultured Spirochaetaceae bacterium
TTACGGCCTCAGTGAATTGGAAATGAGACACCTTGAAGAAACGAAAAGCTTCGAGCTTGAGGCCGGGGAGTCGATCTGGGATTATGACGATTACACTGTATGTATAAGCCGGGCGACGGCGGAGGAGAACAGTATCAATATCGGTGACTGGATCATCCTGGACTGCACAACGCCGTACGGCCTGGTAAATTCCATCGAGTTTGCGGTTGTGGGTATCTACAGAAATGGAGCTCCCTGGGAGAATTTGTACGTTTATATTACAGACAAGAATGCGAGGGAGCTTACGGAATGGGATACCGATTACTTCGGTTCCGCCAGGATATATCTGAAGGACCCTAAGAAGGCGGATGAGTTTGCAGCAAAGCTTGATGGGTATCTGACCGCAGGGAGCGGTGTGCTCCGGTCGGAATCGGGTGAGTATGCATCGCAATTCTTTGCCGGTATCGGGAATCTCCAGAAAAGCTTTTTTTCCTTTTTTGTCCTGTTCCTGCTTTTCGTGATTGCTGTCGGAATACGGGCAACACTCAAGATGAGTCTCTTCGCCCGCATGGCTGAATTCGGCACACTCAGGGCCATCGGATTTAACAGGATCCAGGTTTTTACAATCATCTTTTTTGAAATCCTGGTGCTCTCCCTCATTTCCCTTGCAGCCGCCTTTGTGCTTTCAAGTACCTTGATGCTCATTCTGGGCCGGACAGGCATACATGTCGGCAGCGGTCCGGCCGGTTATTTTATAGGGGGAGAGTATGTGTATCCTGTTTTGATGGTTTCAGACAGCCTGATTGCCCTGATGATTGTGGTGCTGTTTTCACTCCTGGCATCATTAAGACCCGGCTTGAAGCTCTGCTGCCAGAAGATTACGAATCTGCTTACGAAAAATCAAATATGAGGGCGTGCAACTACTAAAGAGCGGCAGAGTTTTTTCTGCATGCCGACCCCGGGGACCCTCGAATCCTGGAAACCTACAGGAAATGCGCGGAAACTTTCTTAAAAGGCGCCGGGCTCCTCTCGATTCCCGTGGAGCTCGTTGGAATCCCCTACGAAGGCACAACGCTGAGGGGGCATTTCTACACATCCCCGGTTCCGCACGAAAAAGCCCCTGTCATAATTGTTATCCAGGGTTTTGACGGCGCCATAGAGGAGACAAAATATATAGCGGAGGCTGCGATAAAGAGAGGCTGTCACTGCCTGATATTCGAGGGTCCCGGCCAGGGTCTTTCGATCCGGGAGCAGAATCTTACCTTCCGACCTGACTGGGAAAATGTCATTACACCGGTAGTCGACTATCTTATCGGCAGGCCCGGTGTTGATGCCGGCCGAATAGCCCTTCTCGGTATCAGCTTCGGAGGAGGATTCGTGGTGCGTGCCGCTGCGTTCGAAGAACGCCTTAAGATTGTCATAGCCAATCCCGGTTATCTGAGTATCGCCGATGTGTTTTTCGACGTAATTGACGCAATAGATCCGAAACTCCTGACTCTGCTGGAGGAGGATCCCGAGGCTTTTAATGAAATGATGGAGGACCTGACAGGGCATACGAGCATGGGTCTCAGCGGCAGATGGGGATTCAACGAAGGAATGTGGAAGTTCGGCGCCGATTCGCCGGCTGCGTACCTGCATAAACTGAAAACCTTTTCGAATGAGGATATTGTGCAGGAAATAGACTGTAAAATGCTGATTATGGACGGCGCTGCAGAGGTTGCGGGAGAGGGCCAGACCGGAAAGCTGTACGATATGCTGAATTGCCCCAGGCATTATATGCTCTTTACAGAAGAGGAAGCCGCCGCTCTGCACTGCCAGAATGGGAACCTCTCAATAGGGGTCCAGCGGATGTTCGATTGGCTCGATGATAATTTGTAATGCTTCCACCCCGCGCTGCTGTTGCCGTCGAACGGTTTTTCTTATACCTATTGACAGATAGCCCGGTTTTGGCTATTTTAGCATTAATAATCCCCTGTAGCTCAGTTGGGAGAGCGGGTGACTGTTAATCACTAGGTCGTAAGTTCGAGTCTTACCGGGGGAGCGAAGGCGAACACACTCGAACAGAGCGCTTTCTTGTTAACACTGGAAAGCGCTATTTTTATGGCCCTTTCCTCAAGGATCAGGGACGCTAAAAGGTCTTTGAAGGCGTTTTTCAAGGTTTCTGGTGCCATTTTTTGGTTTTCCGGCAACCTTATTGAGCCATCTTCCATGTTTGTCGGCTGCAAATCGAGCACTTCTCGTACACGGCTGCTGTAGTCAGTAAAGAGATTTTCATCGTTTAAAAGCAGTGTTTTTAACTCCTGAATTGTTTGGTTAACACAGAGCCTTTTTTCTTCATTTTCCTTTTTCAGCTCTTCAAACTTGATAACGCTTTTCTCAATGGTCTGTCGAATAATATCGGAGTTCGTTTTCGTAAGTTCGCGAATCCGGTTTTCAATTTCAGCATCGATACCTTTTGTCTCTGTCTCCAATTTGTTAAGCGATTCCTGTAAGAAGGCGATCCTCACATCAATTTGCTTTTTCCCTTGTTCTTTCAATCGCTGAAACCACTCCCCATTTTCAGAGAGGTCTCTCAGCCAATCGAGAACGAGTGTATGGACTGTCTCGGCATCGATGCGGGTAATTCCTCCCTTTGGGCAGTTACTTTTGTGGGAGTAATAATAATGCTTATTGTCGCTGCTGGAATAGGCGCATTTACCCTGAAGTTTTTCGCCGCATTTGCCACACCTAAGCAATCCTGAAAACAGATAATTGTATCTCTGTGATCCCCGGGAGTGATAACGGTCTCTGTTTTTCTGGAGGATAGTCTGTACCTTGTTAAAAACATCCTCCGCCACAATGGCATCCCAGACAGCCGAAACCTCCTCAGATCCTGTTCCGTCCCGTTTATAGATTTCCCGTATACCAATATAGGCTTTGTTGATGAGGATGGAATATATTTTACTCCGAGTAATATTCTTCAATCGGGGACTTTGTCCTTCATATTCAGTTTTGATAGAATCAGTGGTTTTCTTTATGGATTTTTCCTTCGGGTAAGTAGTAAATATCTCCTGCACAATCTTGCTTTCTTTTGTATCGACGAACAGATAGCCTTTTCTCTTCTTGTCCCGTTTGTATCCAAGCAGAGTAACTCCGCCGTTTGCAAGCCCTCTTTTACTGCGCTCATAAGCATTCTGGCTGGTACGCCGGGAGGTCATCTCCCGTTCAAACTCAGCAAAGACCATCAGTATCTTGGTAATCAGGCTTTTATAGGGAGAGGTGGTATCTATATCGGTTTTCAGGCAGACAAGATCACACTGATGTTTCTGTGCAAACTCGAAGATATTTAGGAAATCCTTAAGTGACCGGGAAAGCCTGCTTAATTCTGTGAACATCACAGTATCAATTCTGCCAATCTCAAGATCAGTCATCATCCGCTTGAAAGCAGGTCTGTTAGTATTTTTCCCGGAAATCCCTTCGTCTATGTATGCTTCAACGAAAGTTCCCCAGTCCTTATCTTGCAGGTTTCGTCTTTCCAGTTCTGTATGGAGTATCTGTTTCTGATTTTTAAGTGAACCTTCCTCTACCTTCGCCTGTCGTTCTGTGGATACCCGAATGTAAAAGGCAACTTTTCTTTTCGCTTTCAAATCATCCATACAGAAATCCGGTATATATAGCCCTCTACCACCCTTTTGCTTAGAGAGAAAGGCGCAAAATGAAGGCAGAAAACTAGATTGATCTAACCAGGGGTTACTGGTAAGATCAAGGCCGAGAGAGTTTATAGCTTTACCACAGTAGGATACCCGTTCATGGATATATTGTCAAGTAAAATATTGGCAAAAAATGTAAAAAAATACCGTATCGATCGAGGTTTGTCCCAGGATCAGATGGCACGAAAAGCTGACGTGCCTTACAGTACCTATCTGAAGATCGAGTCCGGGATAACAACAAATCCATCTCTTCAGACGCTAGTTAACATTGCTGAAGCGCTGGAGATCTCTCTGGACGAGCTAGTGGGGAGAAAAACATTATCCTAACAAATGGGATTGTCTCTAAATCCTCA
>CBDUZM010000364.1:0-4006 GCA_965371685.1 uncultured Spirochaetaceae bacterium
CCGCCGCCGGATTGGATCTTGGGGCCGTCTGGCTCGGGGTATACGGCAGATCCGATCGGGAAAATGCGATCCGGAAGCTGCTTTCCATTCCCGGCGAAATTGCCGTTCTCAGTCTTATCTCCATGGGTCATCCCGATGAGGAAAAGGAAACCCGGACCCAGTTCGATCCAAAGAGAGTGCACAGGAATTGCTGGTAGGCGAGTCCCGATGAACAGCCATGAACGTTTCTTACGCACCATGAATTTTAAAAAACCTGACCGGCTCCCGGTTGTTGAATGGGCGCCATACTGGGATCAGACCCTGGAGCGATGGTATGCGGAGGGTCTTGATCCCTCGATGACAGACTCTTCAGAGATCGCGGAGTATCTCGGGTTTGAGAGATACGAAAGGATAAGGTTCCCCGCCAGAACGTCGCAATGCCCGAAGCCTGTCTCTCAGGGTGCGCCCATTGTCACCAGCGAGTCGGAATACAGCGCCATTCTGCCATATCTTTATCCTGACAGGCCATTTGATTCCGCTGCTCTTTCATCCTATGGACAAAAACAAACCCGGGGAGAATGTGTGGTCTGGACTGTGGTGGAAGGATTTTTCTGGCACCCCCGGACTCTCCTTGGGATCGAGGCCCACCTCCTGGCCTTTTATGATAACCCGGTCATTTTACACGCAATGAATTCCCGCCTGCTGGAGCACCATTTCAAGGTTCTGGATGAGCTGTTTTTAATCTGTGTTCCCTCTTTTGTGTCCATATCGGAGGATATGTCATACAACAAAGGACCCATGTTATCCGAAGAGCATTTTATGGAATTCCTCGCGCCGTACTACCGAAGGCTTATTCCTTTTCTCAAACAGCATGGTGTTATCCCGATCGTCGATTCCGACGGGGATGTCGCGTCTTTGATTCCCTGGCTGCGGGCAGTAGGGGTGGAAGGAATTCTCCCTCTGGAAAGGATGGCCGGTGTGGACGTGATAAAGATCCGGGAGGATTATCCTGATTTCAGGATGATCGGGGCTTTCGACAAAACTGTTATGAGCCGGGGAGAAGCCGCGATACGCGCCGAGTTTGAACGTCTGCTGCCTGTCATGAAACAGGGAGGGTTTATTCCTTCGGTGGACCACCAGACCCCCCCGGATGTTTCGCTGGAAAATTACAAGCTCTACAACGGCATTTTAAAAGAATACTGCCAAAAGGCGGCTGATTCGATGTAATCAGGTCATGGAGTAGAACTGCTTTTCAGGCGGTTGTTGATTCTGTCCAGAAGCTGTAAAGATGAGCGTTTTTCAGATGGAATTGCAGTCTTATTTCCCGGCCTCTCAGCTCATCGAGCCTGGCATACCCCTTCCACGATACAGCGTGTGAAAAGCTGTCGACATCCAGCGTATCGCATTCAGAGCGGCTGTACGGTTCTATAAGCTTCCCGCTCTTATCCAGGATAGAAACCCGCAGACTGCCCCTGAAAGCATTCGCGTTCACAAAGAGCCTGGCGCCTTTCAGAAAAACGGGGCAGGTGACGATGTCACCTTCCGTTTCACCGGCATGGAGAGACACAAAGCCGTCCGGACGAAGCGTGGCCAATCCCACCCCGCTTGCTCCTCTTGACCGTGTTCCGAGCTCTCGGAAGGTGCTGTTTGGCGCAGCGGAGTGAATGTGCTTCCAGTTGGAGCCGGTGTAGTAGATCCGTATCTCCTCAGGTTTCCCGCTTTCATCCCTCATGGTAAGCGGGATGGTACGAATCGTCACCATCTCGCAATCCCAGGCATGGTGCTCACCTGTAGGGAAAAAGGTATCCCGGTTACCTACCCGGAACCATTTCTGACCGTCACGACTGGCAGCCAGCTGATATTCCAGGGAGAGCCGTCTTTCGTCAAGAATTTCCAGAAGACCTACATAGATCCCATGATACGGGAAACCCTGCATGGAGTAGAACTGGATATGTAGTGGATCGTCCAGATCGGGTTCAAGGATCCAGCGAAAGTTTGTCCATTGCAGCCCGTCCGGGCTTTCAACCCGGGCAAGCATCCGGACGTGGTGCTCCGGCTCGGGAGGCCAGACCTGATCGCCCTCACCCGTAAAAGTATCCGGGTAGCCCGGAGCGGCTTGAAGATCCGCTCTTCGTGTCCACCGCTGGAAGATGACATATTTCCCAAGGTTGGAATCGTAGGCGATACACTGCAGGTCATGGATGTCCGGCCAGACCGGATTGGTGTCCGTATCCACCTCCCATACGATCCCATCGGCGGAAGCAGCACGGATGAGCCCATACTTCATTCTCTTCTTGAAATTTGCGGGCGTTCTTCCCCAGAAAAACATCAGGTACCCACCACCTCTTTCTTCCGGGACCTTCTGCACTATCGGCTGAGGGAAGTTGCGGTATCCTGCCAGACAGATATTGTTGGCTTTCGATCCATGCCACTCGTAGAGATTCAGATCGGGTTTTTCCCAGGCGACACCATCCTCAGAGACCGCGTAGCAGAAGACCAGATCCTCCCGCCTCGATCCGGCGGCAGCCAGGTACCACATCTTGAAACAGCTCTCTTCCTCATCGAACAGCACTGTGCCGCTTGCCGGGGGTATGATCTCGCACTGTTCGGTCTCCCACGGCCGGTCCAGTTTCAGAACAGGATTTTGTGGATGGCGGACATGTTGGTGGCAGACACGCCGGACTAGAAAGACGCGGTGGACCAGATCGTTGTCGAGGAAAAGTCTATGTCCGGTATCAATATTTACTGCATCGTTCATAAATGGGGACTTTCCAGGGAAAATATATCAGATAAATGATAACCTGGGAACAGTGACAAGACGGCATGTACAGAGATAGCTCTGCTCATGTGGTTTGTTAACACATATTTATAACAAAAAGTTATATTCCCTTTATTCACTGTATATGGTTTTTCCCCGGTACTAACGTATATTTTAAAACAGAACTGAAGGAGACAGGCATACCGGTTCGACTGGCGGCTAATTTTTAAACAGAGATTTCGCTGGAACATGTTAAGAACAACAGGAGGACAATATTATGGCAATTGTGCAGCTAAAGGATGTGAAAAAGAGATATCCATTGGGTAAAACAGAGGTGAAAGCTGTCAAAGGCGTAACCTTTGATATTGAAAAAGGGGATTTCATTTCCATAGCAGGGCCATCCGGCTCCGGCAAGTCGACGATTCTCAATATGATCGGCTGTATCGATACACCGAGTGAAGGCACGGTAGAAATATTCGGGACTGAAACCGGATCTCTAAATGACAGAGAAATCACAAATTTAAGGCACAGGATAATCGGATTTATTTTCCAATCCTTCAACCTGGTGCCTGTGCTCGATGTATACGAGAATGTTGAGTTCCCCCTGCTTCTGGGTAAGGAAAAAATGGAGAAAAAGGAAAAGCAGGAGTGGATAGAATACCTGACTGAGGCAGTGGGACTGGGAGATTGGAAAAAGCATAAGCCGAATGAGCTTTCCGGCGGGCAGAGGCAGCGTGTAGCTATTGCCAGAGCCCTTGTAACAAAACCACAGATTATTCTGGCTGACGAGCCTACAGCGAATCTGGATTCAAAAACAGGCGAGACCATAATTGAGCTCATGAAAAAGATGAACTCGGAGCTTATGACAACATTTATCTTTGCCACGCATGATCCTGCAATTGTGGGAATCGCCGATCATGTAATCCGCCTTCATGACGGGCTGGTAGAAAAAAACTTCAGGACCGGGAGGGTGTAATGGTCGTACTGCTTAAAATTGCTATTCGCAACCTGAAAGAGCATAAGACAAAGACTCTGATTATCGGGATCATTATTGCCATGGGTATAATTATTCTAGTTGTAGGCAATTCCATGATAGATACAGCTACTAAAGGCTTACGGAAAAATTACTGGGATAATTATACCGGTCATATCATTATTAGCGGTTCTGATGATGATGAGCTTACTATATTCGGAAGAATGAGCATGCAGGGTATGAATGATCCTATCCCGAAAATCCCTGAATATCAGGATATTCTGGATTATGTTTCA
>CBDUZM010000365.1:0-3958 GCA_965371685.1 uncultured Spirochaetaceae bacterium
TCACCCGAAGCCTTGACATAACTGCTTATATCAATATACTAGATAAAAAGGCTATTTAAAATAATCGACTTATGTCTAATAGAAATCAAGCCAACTGGTATACAGAAGCGCGGAGCTTGATTCAGGGAGTGGGTTACGACGATCTGACCGATTTTCAAAAAAGGGTATTACCCTTTTTTTTTAAGCCGCGGGACCTGGTTATAGATACTTCGGGCCAAAAGGGGAGGACGGCCGCATTCATCCTTCCTATTATCCTAAGAGTTACGGATAATAAAGAGGGGATTAAGGCGGTAATCCTGGCCCCCGGCGCCGATCAGGCAGCTAAAGTCTATACGGTATTTAAGAAGCTTAATCACGGCAGAAGCTTAAGGGGAGTCCTGTTATCCGAAAAGAAGGACATGAGAGCAGAGGAAGGGCTTCTTAGACAAAAACGGGACATTATAATAGGAACCCCTCCAAGATTGATAGATCATATTAGAAGGGGTAATGTAGGCTTTACCCGTCTGAGAACATTTGCTGTTCAAGCTTTTGAAGAAAAGCTTAACCCGGGTTTTTTCGAAGACATCCTATTCGTTGCTTCAAAGCTTCCGCGCAGTACTCAGACTATTATTCTTACTTCCCGGGGCGGGATGAATTTCTGGGAGAAAAAGTCTATTCTGAAACGTCCGGTACTGATAAATAAAACTGACGGAACAAAATTATTATATGAATGGGAGAAAGACAAAGTGAGTGATGATGTTGCTAGCATGCAGTCGGAAGAAAACACTGCGAAAAAGGTTATTGAGGATATTCTGAAGAAAATCAAAGAAGATGAAGATCCGGATGAATTGAATCTATTCCGGAAGACTCTGAGAAAACACGTTCCTGTCTTTCTGCGTTCCTACTTCGCCGCCTATCTTTTCAAACAGGCCCTGGGAAGCGTAGAGAAAAAACCGGTTGCGTTAACGACTCTCTTTATCAGCATCGGTAAAAATAGGAAAGTTTTTCCGAAAGATCTGGTAAACCTTTTCATGCAGGATCTAAATATCAAGCGAAGCGACATCGGTGCGATTAAAATCCTGGATAATTACTCCTTTCTGGATATTTCGCTGGATTACGCATCCGAAGCCATCTCCAAGCTTTCCGGGAAGCCATTCAGAGGCAGAAGAATCACTGTGAACCTTGCTCGAAAAAAGGGCGAAACAGATCGTAGTGCAGGTAGTGCGTAAGATCCGAGAAATAGAGGATCTGGACTCGCTACTAGCCGATTACCGGAAGGGTTTACCGGTCGAAATTGAGATAGGGTGCGGCAACGGTCATTTCATAACCGATTACGGGGAACGGAAGACTCACTGCCTGCTTATCGGTATAGATCGTAAACGCAAAAGATGCCAGAAATCTGTCAATAAAATAAACAACAGGAACCTGCATAATATCTTCATTATCTACGGCAGGGCAGAGGAACTCGTCCGGCGTATTCCCCGATCCTCTGTGAAAGCCTTCCATATCTACTTTCCCGATCCCTGGCCGAAAAACAAGCACCGTCGCAGACGTTTTTTCCGCATGAGTCAACTGGAAAGACTGCACCTTGCCCTTGAACCAGGGGGAAGAATTTTCTTTGTCAGTGATTTTTTCGATTATTACCTTCAAGCAAAGCTTCTGATGGCGCTGCACCCCGGGTTCGATCTTGAAATGAATCCCCCATCCAGAGAGATATTTAAATCTCTTTTCATCCGGCGATTTCTCTCAATGGGTAAGAAAATCCATTACACATGCGGGCGTAAACGATCCTCTTCCGGCCCCTATCTAATGAACCAGGTAACGGAGGATGAGGAGAATCAGAAAAAAATTGGGGATGATATCCAGAGCAAAAAAAGCGGCTGACATAAGCTCATAAGTCCTGGCCCGGACGCTGCACCTCTGTGCGTTTAATTCAGGATTGCCCCGGATTAAAACTCTCTCTGCCATAGCATCTTCGGGCTGAACGACAAACTCCCCTGACCGGGCCCCAAACAGATATAACTCATTCCCCGACGGCTGAACGGTAAGAGGGGGTTCGCTGATCCCATCCCCCGGCGCCATCTTCCCCTCTATTCCTCGCCGGCTGCCGCGGATCATGGCGTAACTTTGCCCGTCGGGGAGCAGGGTTACCGATTCTTCGTTCTGAAAATCAACTTTCTGCCGGAAGTATCTGAGAGGAAGACGCTGAAGGTCCCTCTCAGCCCTAAGGACACGGGCTTTCTTCCAGAAGTAGCGATATAATAGAAGAAACAGGACCCCTGGGGGTAGGAGCGGTGCAAGTGGAGAGAGGCTGAGAGCGAAAGAGAGTCCCACTATCGAATTCGAGTTCAGGATATAAGACAGGAGCACGAGGGCCATAGAACCGGTTATGAGAGAGATAAGGGTAAACTGATTCCAGTACTCGTTTCTCTGTCTTCCTCCCCAAATTCCCCGCTTGAGAAGGGATTGCCTGTCTCCGTCGTAGAGAACGACGAGAAGCGGCTCTTTTGATTTGGATTGGAACTCCGGCTGCTCATTTTGAACAGTCAGAGTTCCGGCAATAAAAATCGGCGTTTTACCCGGCAGTGATGAAATCTGCTTCCAGGGAATGCTCTGCGGCTGTTCTTCGGGAAAAGCCGTGTCGAAAGTCGAATGCAGAGACATGGACGGAAGTATGTAAACAGGGACATGATGAAGGTCTGCAGCAACAGAAAAGTTGCCGCTGTTGATCCAAATTTGATCTCTCGCCCGGATGGCTTCCAGGGTCCCAAACAGCCGATATTTTTTTTCACTGCCTTCATTTCCGAGATCGGAGTAGTCCAGATACGGGAACAAGGTAGATTCGACCATTCTCGCACGAAATTTTCTCCACCTTGTACGCACAGAAAAAGCGCCTACTCCAGGTACCAAAATAAAAAAGACAAAGGCTATTACAATCGCTAAGACTAAAAAAAAGACGGCCCTACCTCCATTAATTACATTCCCGTGCTTGCCAATGTAAATCGGATTTAGTTAAACTATAGCATGGTTGACCAAATTTTAGTAGGCCTATTCGGCACGAACTGCTACATCTATTCAGAAAACGGAAGCGGCATTATTATCGATCCGGGGGGTGATGCCGATAAAATCATCTCCCGCATAGCAAGCCTGAATCTCGTTCCCGGTGGTATTGCGCTGACTCACGGTCATCTCGATCATACCGAAGCCACAGGAAAACTGGTGGATCATTACAAGCAGCGCGGCATTCACTTGAAGATAGCAGTTCATGAAAAAGATTCCAAATACTTAGGTGCAGAGGGAAAAACGGAAAACGAAAAGCTCCTCTCGAACCTGGGACTGTCCGGCTTCTCTCTTGGCGGCATCACAATGCTGCTGCCGGACGCGGATATTATCTTCCAGGAAGGAAGCACGGTCTTCGACACAAGCTTACGTGTGCTTGAAACACCGGGTCATACTGAAGGAGGCTGCTGCTTTTACAGCCGACAACAGGGCATCCTCTTCTCAGGCGATACGCTTTTCGCCCAGGGTATTGGCCGGGCAGACCTGCCGGGTGGTAATGCGTCCCTTCTCATTAACGGAATACGCACCAGGTTGTTTTGTCTCCCTCCGGAGACTAAAGTTTATCCCGGGCATGGTCCCAAAACCACCATAGGTACAGAGATGCGGGACAACCCATTTCTCTAGACATCGCTCCCTTCGTTGTCATGAATCACGGAGCAACAGCAGAGGATAATTGACATGGGAATAACGGTTGGTATATGCGGGGTTGGTTCTTTTGCCCAGTGTTTCATCCCGCTTTTCAAGCACCACCCTGAAGTGGAGCAAGTCATCCTGTGCGACCTGGATGAAGAAAAGCTGAGGGGGAATGCACAGAAGCACGAGATTCCCGATAGCTGTGCCTCGCTTGACGAGCTCTGCCAGACCGACGTTGACGCAATCGTAATCATCACCCAGCATCACATTCACGGGCCACAGGCGG
>CBDUZM010000366.1:0-3943 GCA_965371685.1 uncultured Spirochaetaceae bacterium
AAGATTATCTTTTCGAGAATTGGAATTTTCTCCTTGCTCCCCGTTGTCCATACTTTTTTCTTTCCACCATTCGGGAATCCCGCATGAGCAGGCCGTTCGCTCGTAAAACGGGCCGGTTATCCGGATCCAGAACAAGCAGGGCTCGGGCAATGCCGTGCTTGCAGGCGTCTGATTGGCCGGTAATGCCTCCCCCTTTTACCTTGATAAAAATATTCAGACTATCGGTGTTGTCTGTCAACACGAGAGGCTGAATGACGAGATTTCGCAGGTTCTCAAGAGGGAAATATTCCTCGATCTTGCGGCCATTAATAGTAATTTCCCCCTTGCCTTTTCGCAATATAACACGGGCAATGGAAGTTTTTCTTCTTCCGGTTCCTAACACTAAATCAACTGCCAATCTTTTCTCCTTTTATTTTTGTTTGAAAATATACCGGCATATACGGATTATGCAAATATTACTCCACCCCTATTTGCTCGGGCTTTTGAGCACCGTGGGGATGCCGTGGACCGGCATATACCTTCACGTTTGTAAAGAGTTTCCTCCCCAAACGATTCTTAGGAAGCATGCCTTTTATTGCGTGTTCTAGCGGGAAGGTAGGCTTACGCGCCATGATTTTTTCGTAATTTACAACCTTGAGACCGCCGGGAAAGCCGGAGTGACGGTAATAGAGTTTGTCTGTTTGCTTCTTTCCTGTGACCACCACTTTTTCAGAGTTGATTATTATTACAAAATCACCCACTTCCTGGTGAGGTGTATAAATGGGTTTATGCTTGCCTCTGAGCAGGGTCACCACGCGGACTGCCAGACGCCCGAGAGTTTTGCCTTCTGCATCGATGAGGTACCATTTTCGCTTTATTTCAGCAGGTTTAACGAATATCGTTTTCATAAATTCATGCGTCCTTTTCCACACTCATTCCGCGGCATAATATGCAGCAAACTGCAATATAGTAATTATTTATACGGAGTGTCAACCCTTGTTAACAGGAAGGAATTTACACTGTGGGATTTTTATGGTCAACTGTATGTTGTATTGAGCAGCCACAGCATAAATACTCTAATCACTCTTCTTTTCCGTTTCTTCTTTCTCTTCCGCTTCTTCTTTTTTGGCTTCTATCTTGTCCTTTATATCGGCGACTCCGATAAAGACAGAGATAAGTCCTATGAGCAGGGCGAGAATCGGCGCTGCACCTTTGAGGAAGGCTATCACTTCCCTGGACCAGTCTATAAACCCCGTGCCGAAAGGCAGTACGGCATAAACGCCGAAGAGCAGAAGTAAAATACCGATAAAAAAAGCTATCATATGTTCCTCCAGTTTGTTGGTTTGTTTATACGCCTCCAGGCGACCTGATTAGATAAAATAACTATTTTAGGATTTCTGTCAACCAGCAGAAGATCCATTGCATACACCTCAGGGTAGTCGACGCCTGGATATAACCACGATAAAGGCAATAGTATAGAAAATAATGGGTAGATTAACGAGTACAGTGTGTACCAGAGGGAAACCTTCCAATCCAAACAGGAGGAAAGCATCTCCTTTAACTATCTTGAGGTTTACCAGGGTCGAAAAGATTATTTCCGTGTAAGAAATTAAGGTGCCGATAACCACCAGGACCCAGGCGCTGTCCCGGCTTTTAGACCAGAGGAGAATGGCGAAAAAAGTTCCCACGGCGCCTATCGCCAGCCTTATCAGTATTGAAATTTCTATGAATTCCATTGTCACTATTCTCCAGGATATTTGTGAAAAAGTCTAATCATTTTTTTCATTTCTCCCGGCGAAGCTTCACCGGGCAGAATACTCGGTGTACGATACGCGGGTGAGAGAAGGAAGCCGTTTTCGAGAAAAGCTTGAAAAACCTCCGGATAATTTTCTGAAGGGAACCGCGGTACCATGTATGGCCCCGCCTGTTTCCAGCTCTTAAGCTCGTTAAAGAGATGACCTTGATACCATTCCGGTTTTTCAAACCTGTCGAGATCATAAATTGATCGCAGCAGCCCGGCTAAGAGGAGAGGAGAAACAGGGTGTTCGCCGTCCGGTGTGTCCGCATTTAAGCCGGCGCCGGTATCTTCCCTGAAACAGACCGGTATGGGCGCCTGTCCGATGCTGAAGGGAAGGAGCGGCAGCACTGCCCTTACGTCATCTGCCTTCAAGCTGCCTTGCTCAGAGGGAGGAATCGAGAGAAATGGGCGATGGAAGCATACATGGCCCCGTTCTTCCAGCACCGGATCTTTTATCTCATCCCAGCTGAACCGTTCACCAAGGCGTCGATTCACGAGCTCCAGAGCATCGGCGCGGCTTGAACATATGCGGACAGCTGAGAACGGAGCAAAACGGCGGGACAACTCCCTGATAAGACGCCGTTCGTAAATCGACGGCAGGTCAAAGATCAAACCGCGTGATATTACGTTTTTTATCGATGCGGTTAACCTCCCTGCCCGGTGACCCAGTATTGCCGCTCCTTCGTTCTGATAGAGGTCTACGATACGATTACCCTGATAATCGTAAAGCCTGTATCCCCGTGCCCTTGCAATGGGAGGTATGCGGCTTGTCAGGTCTTTTTGCAGTTCCTTCTCAGTCATCGGGACTGACCCTCTCCAGATTAGAGTATTTTAATATAAATTTGGCGGTTCTTCCCGATGAAAAACACGCGGTTACCATACTGCGGCGGCCGTTGTGCCATTTTTCGGTAATAACGCCTTCGCCATAGTCGGAATGATAGACTCTGCAGCCTTTAAAAAATTCGGACTCTTCCTCCTCTTCCGGCGCTCCCCACGAAACTCCCGCTCCGGGGATAAGACTTGCTGTGAAATTCGACTTTAGATGAGGTGGAATTTCTTTCAAAAACCGGGATAGTGTGCGATTCTGTTTCATACCGAAAATTTGTCTTTGGCGGCAGGAAATAAGGAAGAGTTTTTCCTTTGCCCGTGTCATGGCAACGTAAAACAACCGCCGTTCCTCTTCCAGCTCTAAATCTGCATAAGAAATGTCATCCCGGTAGTACGGCAGAAGACCATCCTCCAGGCCTGTTATAATTACACGCTCGAACTCCAGGCCCTTTGTATTGTGCATGGTAATCAGGTTCACCGCTCCCATCCCTTCATAGGGATTTTCATCGGAGCTGTTTAATTGAAGGGATTCAAGGAAAGCTGCAAGGCCTTCCGCGCCGGCATTGTATCCGGAACCGGCCGAAACGAGCTCTTCCAGATTTTGAATCCGCTTCGTTTCATCTGCCGCATCCTTTTCCGAGTAGTGGTGGTAGAGACCCGAATCGCGCAGCAGGTCCCGTATAAGCTCCGCTGTGGGAGATGAGCTCATCCTGGCCGACAGATCCTCTATAAGGGCGATGAATGCTTCCGCTCCCCGGGCCGCCTTTCCTTTGAGAAGCGGCAGGGCCTGCCGGCAGGCATCGAGGCAGTTTCTTTCTTCGACACCCAGGATTTTTTCAAGGCTCGTTTTACCTATACCCCGGGACGGCTTGTTTATAATCCTCATAAAGGCGACTTTGTCCCGGACATTCAGGATTAAGCTCAGGTATGCGAGAGCATCCTTTACCTCCTCACGCTCCGCGAATCGCAGAGAACCGATAAGCCGGAATGGTATGTGAAGTCTGGAAAACAACGTTTCAAAGGTGCGGGATTGATAGTTATTTCGGTAAAGGATAGCCGTATTTTCGTATTGCCCGTCATCCAGAATACCGGCGCAGAGATAGGCTTCCTCTCTTTCGTCGTTCGCGAAAGCAAACCCAATGGGAACACCGGGACCCTCGGCGGACCAAAGCTTCTTACCGAGACGTTCCTCGTTGTGCTCTACCACCTGAGTTGCCGCTTCCAGTATCGTCTCGGTGGAACGGTAATTTTGCTCCAAACGGATTATCTGGGTATCGGGAAAGGCTTCGGGAAACTGAAGAATATTTTGGACATCCGCTCCGCGGAAATGGTAGATCG
>CBDUZM010000367.1:0-3939 GCA_965371685.1 uncultured Spirochaetaceae bacterium
TGCGTATTTTTGTTCGGCGAAGACGTCCACTATGTAAAATGTATGTTTCTTCATCTTGGTTCCCTCCATTCCTTAGCTGAAGCGCAAGCCATACCGAGAAAGCTGCAAGCGCCACCTGTTCTTTGATTTTACCGCTCTTTCGAGAAAAAGTCAATTCAATTTTCGAAGTGATAGAGAAGTCTGGAGGTCTTGCAGGAGCGTAACCTTACGGAGAGGGGAGTGTTTTTGATCGCTGAGGTGTGAGAAATGGGTGGAGCGAATCAGTCCACAGTGAGGTTTACCAGGGCGTTCGGAATTGCATCCCGAACGAGAGCACCGGGATTCAGTCCCGGTACCCTCGTGAATAGCCCGCAAAGGTTAGTTAAGCCTGTCACCTCTCTTCCACTTCACCCAGTTGGAAGATGAGGCCTTTCATATCGATCCATGCCGTGGGGAGTGATACCTTATACGATGTCACTTCGCCTTTTCTGCTGTGCCGGCCTACTACTTCATACACCTGTTCTTCTAGAGAGTGAGCGTCGAGTATCAGTGGCTCGCCACCGGGAATTGTCACTGGAATAGTCTCCCCCGTCTTCAACGGTCTAAACTTGGCGATTCTCTTATGGATGTCTTCTCGCACGATCACTTGCTCCACATACTCTGCATCGATCTGTCCGGTAATTCTCGCTGGCGGTCTGATCTCGCACCATTCATTTAATACTCCCAATATCTGCACCTCTGCACCCTTGTCCAGTTCCATTGCCACCTGTGAGGAACGCTCTCCGGAACTGCCGCAAGGATAATGAACGTTTCTGCCATCTTTATTGACGATTCCTTTTGTTATCTGATAATGCTTGGTTGCCCCGGTCTTTTTGTCTATGCGAAAAACCCCTCTATCCGTCCCTATCCAGTATTCTCTCTCATCCTGCGCAACCTGAAATATGGCTAAAGCCTCATCGGGCAAGGGCAACTCCCTCCATAGGGAAAAAGTGGAGTCTGCGGGGCTAAAGGCAACAAACCCCGCGGCAGGTCGAGCATTGGCCTCATATATGAACCTTGCCGTAGGGAATATAATTAAGGAATCATAAACGAAACTACCTGTGACTGTCCCTTTGAAAATTTCACTCCCATAAAACTGAAATGTATTTTCAACAATATCGAAGGCAGCTATCCCGTCGGTGTAAGTGGATGTTACAGCGAGACCCAAATCATATGGCATATAGATTTTGTTCTGGTGTACTACCGGGTGACTGAAGATAGGATTCAATACGTTGGGTATTGGCTTGATGCCGGTGGGCTCTGGAATTAGCTCCGACGAGGGTGTGTGCGCCGCAGCATTCGGAGTGTTCCCCACAATTATAGAATCACGGAAAACTCGATAAGGTACGCCGTCGACTGTGAATTCCCTCATGAAATGCACTTTTTCCCTGGCGGCTTCTTCGAAGGAACCGTCTAGCCGATTGAACGCCAGTGGCGGTCCTTTGGAAGATGTAACGTAAACGAAATCGCCTTCTCTTTCGATATTCTTCACTCGTCGCAGGTGAGGATAGTTAGTCCACGTTTCCGTCCTCCGGTCGAAAACAAAAAGCCCAAAGACATTTGTACCCCAGTATGCATCGGAGCCACAAAAGACGTAATTTGTGTCCAGGTAAACCCTCTGAATCAGCAGTTCACTGATTGGATGTTTGCTTTCCCCCCAAGAGAAGCAGACTGTGGGAGTCAAAGCGAGGGCTATAACCCAGCAGAATCTGGTTATCCTCTCCATTTCTTGTTCCTTTCAGTGCCGCTGGCGAAGCTCGCCTAATCAGCGCCCCAGACAGCGTGCTTGTGCCGTTCTTCGAAGCAGTCTCTTCCCGATAAAAGTACCAGTTTCTGAGATATTTGTGTTCTCACACAAAATATAGCTAATCTGATCTCGAAAGCAAGTTCGAATTAGATTGCTGGGCGAACGGATGCGAAAAAAGACAGGAATTTAGAAGTAATACCAGATGGTCTCGTACTTAGAGATGTCCTCGCCGATGTCGGCTAACCTCTGCAGGTAATCGAGGATGGGAACGTCAATGCCCACATAGGATTTCTGTTCCCTGATGTTCTTCTCCCAAGGATGAAACTCATATACGCGCGAGCCGTCCGGAAGCAGAGATATGACCTCGCGGTGCTGCATTGCCCGGAGGTAATTTTTGCCGAGTGCAGGAACGTTGTAAACCGGCTCGTCGGTGCGGGTCAACCCGGGCAAAAGGCGTGCCTCCTCCTTCTGCTCCTGCATCAGCCTGGCTATGGGAACCCGGTAGTTTGCCGTCTCCTCCTTGCCCTTGGTGTTAAAGGTATAGTACGGTTCGATGCCGATGCGTTTCAGAAGCCCCCTGAGCAAGGCCGCCTCGAATCGGCGTGAAACGTAAAACGTGTAAACCATCTGGTTATAGACGTTTATTCTGGCCGCCCGGAGCTTTTCCACAGCTTCGAACATCTCCGGCGTGACCTCGTAAGGGTGTTCAACGTGGGTTACTACGGATACCTCCCGCAGCATCGGTTTCCTTAAGCTGCTGAGACGCTCAACGAACTGGTCGGTAATTCGCATGGGCACGGTCACCGGGGTACGAGTGCCAAGGCGGATCCGCTGAATGTGCTCAATCCCCGCCACCTGCTGCAGTATGCCGAAGAGCTTTTCATCGCCCAGCGCAGCCGGGTCGCCGCCGGTCACCAACACCTCTTTTATGGCCTTATGATCGGCAATCCACTGGATAGCCTGATCGATCTTCTCCTGAGGGGCAAGCGCACCAGCCGACATGGCCTCATCGATCTCCCAGTTGCGCTGGCAGTAAACACATATCTGGGGACAGGTGTTATAAGGCTTCAGGATTACGATAGCGGGATAGCGCCTGGTGACTAAATCGATGGGGCTGGTGTCCTTCTCTAACATGAAATCGAACGAGCACTCGAAATCCCCCTTCTGGTTTGCCATAACCTCAACGTAAGACTCCGGCGGGATGACCTGTGCTCTCACCGCGCGATCGTGTTCGCCTTCCTCGTCCATCAGGGAAAGATAATAGGGCGTGATGCCGAACGGCAGGCCTGCTTCCTCCACCAGCTTCAGTGCCTTCTGTTCAGCGTGGGTTAGGGGTATGAACTGGTGCAATTGCGTTGGCCTTTTGATTACGTTGCGCACATGCCATTTCCAGTCGTTCCAGTCGTTTTCAGTACCGCCAAGCTGGGACATTATCTGCTGCCGACGTTTTTTGCGTCTTTCTATCACGTCCTCTTGCAGGCCGTGTTTATATCTGTCCATCCACCCTTCCACCACATGCCACAGCTTATCCAGTTCCCTGGAACGGACGATTGCCGCCCCGCGGCCTTCAAGATCATCTCTGAGATAGAATGGCCCCAGGGCTGATACCGGCCCCTCACCCGCCATGCCCATGAACATGTAGACTAAGTCCGTATAGAAGCTTGGCTCCAGCTCGGGGCGGGGAATGTCTTTGACTATGTCGTATATAGCTTGGATTACGCTGAAACCTGCCAGGCGATCAGAACGGGCCTTTAGGATTGAGCGCACGGCTCGAGTGCTGTCCCGTGCGCGAATCACCCTTCCCTCAGATAGCTCGCTCTGATCGGCGTAGGTGTAGAACTGGTTCTGAGTGATTCTCCTGAATAAACGCTCCCGGGCGACCTCAACGTTGGCTGCATTGGCAATCAGCGACAGGTACTCTGAAGCAACCTGCTTGAAATCCTCAGCATTATAGGTCAGTTGTTCAGTAATGGTTTTCATGGTGAAAACGTGCAAATGATTTTTCGCTTACGGCACGCTGGCTGATGTCCATGTTCTCGTCAAAAATGCCCATCCCGATGAGCCCATTATCATTATCGTCATCCGCAAATAGGGCTTAACCCTGCATCTGCGAGCCAGTATTTTTGCAGACTAATCTCACGCAGGAGTTTGAATAATTGTCCTCCTCAACCCGA
>CBDUZM010000368.1:0-3939 GCA_965371685.1 uncultured Spirochaetaceae bacterium
CCGCCTATGCCTGGAAGAACAACATCCGTTATTATCAGTCCAATATCATTTTTTTTGTTTTGACATATTCGGAGCGCTTCATCTCCGCTGGTCGCATCGAACACCATGTAACCATTATCTTTAAGAACACGATGAGTGAAATTCCGCACCATCTCTTCATCTTCCACCAGCAGTATCTTCTCGCCCCCGTCCAAGGATCCGGGGATTGCTTTCCTCTGTTTAGCAACCTCTTCAGCATCATCAACCCGCGGAAGATAGATCTTAAACGATGTACCCTTTCCCGACTCGCTGTAGGTCCAGATGTTGCCTCCGCTCTGCTTGACGATGCCGTACACGGTGGACAGGCCCAGCCCTGTTCCCTTTCCATGTTCCTTGGTCGTAAAAAAAGGATCGAAGATTTTCGACTTTATTTCTTCACTCATTCCTGTCCCTGTATCGCTTACAGACAGCATGACATACAAGCCCGGTTTAACCGCTATATGATCGCGGGCGTAATCCGTGCTCAACTCCGTATTTACAGTCTCAATCGTAAGCTTCCCTCCCACAGGCATGGCGTCGCGTGCATTCACTACCAGATTGATTATAACCTGATCGATCTGCCCGGCGTCCGCCTTAACGCGCCCAAGCTCCGGATCGGGAATGAATACCACATCCACATCCTCGCCTGCAAGATGGCGGATCATGCTCTCGATATTCACCAGCACGGAATTCAGGTCTAAGACCCGGGGCTTTAGAACCTGTTTTCGGCTAAAGGCGAGAAGCTGATGGGTCAGGGAAGAAGCCTTTTTTCCGGCTTTACTTATTTCCTTGATACTGGCATACAACAGATCGTTTTCGTCCAGATCGCTCAGCAAAGAGTCACTGTAGCCCGTTACCACAGTCATCATATTATTGAAGTCATGAGCAATGCCGCCTGCGAGCCTTCCCACAGCCTCCATTTTTTGAGATTGGTAAAACTGCTGTTCGAGATTTTTCGTATCGGTTATATCGCGGCCGTAGACATTGATATAGTCCGTGTCCTGTATGGAGACCATATGAAAATCGAATACTTTATCCTGAATCTGTAATTCGATGTTCCCCCTGGACTGGGTCCCTTCCATACCGGACATGAATTCAACAAGCTGTTCGGGCAGCGGCTTCCCGTCGCTGCCCGGCCGCAAATTCAGCAGATGTTTTGCCGGTGTATTGCTATAGAGTATCCGGCCGTCTCTTCCGATGCGGAAAACAGGATCGGGATTCTCGTCCGGAAACAAGGATAGATTGACATCTTCTTCTTCGATTACTTCAGGCTTTTCACCTGTCTCCCGATATCCTGCTCTATCCCCGCCGGAGTTATCTTGAAGCCGTTCCTTAATGTTCTGCCCGAGTGCCGTCATTTGCAGGGGAGGAAGCGGGGAATCGTCCTCGCTGCAGTTTCTGAAGTATATCAAATATACCTTTTCGGTTTCCCAATCCATTTCAACTGCCCGCATCTCCGCAGTGGTGGATCTCCCGCTTCTGCACGTTAAAACCAACTCCGTCGTGTTCCCCGCCGGCAGGGGGAACCCGAATGGTTTTCCGAGGAAAGCCTTTACCTTCTGCTGGAAGAAATCTTCCGCCGCCGGGTTGGCGAAGAGAACGATCCCGTTCTTATCCACTATGACGATTCCGTCGGCATTTCGTCCAATGATATTAGATAGGAGTTTATTGTCCATTTTTAAGCTGCTCACGCTTATACGGTTAGGTATATTCATAACTACCCACATTATAAGTTAGGAGACATACCGTAGATTCTCAATCAGGTTTTCCCTTATTTTAGCATTCGAAATACCTTAGCGGTTATTACGAGGAAAAGGAGGATTGTACGGTTCTGCAGGGATTGTTATGGACCGGTCAGCTTTCCAGGGATGTCAACCCTTCGCGGATGGCGAATTTCACCAGGCCCGCCAGGTTTTCAATTTTAAGCTTGTTCATGATCTTTTTACGATGGGTTTCTATCGTCTTAACGCTTAAATGCAGGATAAAGGCGGTTTCTTTCGTGCTCTTCCCTTCGGACATGAGCTGGAGCACCTGACGTTCCCGGTTCGTTAACTCGGAATAGGCCGGCGATTCGACATCGGACAATTGATGCACGTAATCCTTTACCACGACATCAAGAATACTCGAGCTGAGGAAAGTCTTGCCGTCCATCACCGCTTTTATGGCGCTTGCCAATTCCTCGAAAGCGGATTGTTTCAGCAGGTAGCCCGATGCCCCCGCTTTGAGCATTTCCGTTACAAACCGATGATCCGAATGCATGGAAAGCGCGATTACCCTGGTGTCTTCGGTTTCGCATAAAACAGCCCGCGTCGCTTCAATGCCGTTCATATCCGGCATGGCGACATCCATGATTATAATGTCGGGACGCAGCTCCCTCGCCAACTCGAGGGTTTCAAGGCCGTTTTCCGCCTCCGCTATTACATTCAGCCCGGGCGTCTTTTCCAGCAATGCCTTGAGTCCTTCGCGCATAATCTTATGGTCATCTGCCAGAAGTATCTTTACATTAAGCATCATGTAGTATCCTTTTCACGATTCAGGGACACGGTCATTGCAGCTTTGGTCCCATGTTTCCTGGATGACTCTACCTCGAGGTTACACCCTAACTGGCTCAACCGTTCTCTTATACTGAACAACCCGTATCCTCCCGCTTTATCCACCCTGAAAACATTCGCCGGCGAGTCGAAGCCTTTTCCATTGTCCTCTACGGTGATTTTCACCTGCTCTTTCTCTCTCCTCATAGCCACACGGACTTTGCTTGCATGAGCGTGTTTCACCACGTTCACGAGCAGCTCCTTGACAGCTTCGAAAAGGAGAACTGTAATATCGGTGTCCAGGGGCTTGGGCGCCGCATCTTCTTCGAACCTGACCTTTAAATCGTGCTCGTTTTGAAATTGCTCTGCCAGCTGCTCCAGGGCGGCGTTCAAACCGACTTCGTACAGGAGGGGAGAACTGAGGTCGAAAATCAGGGAATGTGTATCGGTGATCGTCTGCTTGATGACCTTGAGCGTTTCATCGAGGATCTTCTCCTCCTCCGGTGAAGAGAGGCTGGACTGCAATCCTCCGAGCTTGAAAGTGGTCAGAGCCAGCGCCTGGCTTATACGGTCGTGAATATCGGAAGCGATGCGTTTTCTCTCCTTTGCCTCTGCAAGGGAGAGCTGCGAAGCCAACGACCGCAGCTGCTGTTGATACGCCATGAGTTTTTTTTCAGCCTCCTTTCTCTCCGAAATATCTCTCGCCACGCCGTAGAATTGCACTCCCCCCGAAGGATCGAAACCCTTTACAAGCTTGACCTCGAGATCGATCTTCTTATTTGTTTTGGAAAGCAGCTCCACTTCTATGCCCATGTTATCATTATCCCTCGAATTCGCTTCATTCCGGATCAGATCGGCTAAAGACCGTCTGGATTCCTCCGACAGGAAATCGGAGAAATACCTGCCTATCAGCCTGCCTATCTCGTATCCGCTTATCACCTCGGCCCTCTTGTTAAGGTAGATGAACCTTCCCTCCCTGTCGAGGGAAAAGATGACATCGTGGACATTCTCCGTAACGAGGCGGTAGCGTTCCTCCGATTCGGTCAATTTGAGCGACCACTCCTTTAAATCCCCCACCATTTTGTTGAAGGATCTGGAAAGCCTGCCGATTTCATCGTTCGAATGAATGGCGATCCGGTAATCGAGGTCACCCTTACCGATCCGCAGGGTTCCGTCCACAAGCCGGTTCAAGGGATCGAAGAACCTGCGGGACAGGTAATAACTCGCAGCAGAGGCTGTAATGAGCATTGCGAAAAGGACCATCAGGGACCTTAACAATACGACATTCAGGGGAAGATACGCCTCCGAGAGGAGCTGCTGGACCATGACCTTCCAGTCGACAATGTCCACGGGAGAGCAGGCAATCAGCAGGGGTTCTCCTTCCGGCGGT
>CBDUZM010000369.1:0-3928 GCA_965371685.1 uncultured Spirochaetaceae bacterium
GGGGCAGGATAAGCACAAGCCGGTTGTTCAGCAGCCCTATTTTCCTGATCCAGATATAGGTGGGCACGAGGCCGCCGCCGAAGAACATCGTGATAAGGAAATATACGGTAATGAAGGTCCTGCCCGGCAGATTCTTCTTGGACAACGGAAACGCCGCCAGGAGGGTGAACACAACGATGAGAAAAGTGCCCGCCACGGTTCGGACAATACTGTTGATGTATGCCGTACCGACGCTTCCGTACTCGGAAAAGACGAATCTGTAGGCATTAAGCTGCCACTCGCTGATCCACAGGTGAAACCCAAGGAGCATGGACTCCCTTTCAGATGCAAAGGAGGTCAGCAGCGTAATCCAGAAGGGATAGGTGAACGTAACGGCGATAAGAATGAGAAAGAGCACGTTTAGAAAATCGAATGCCGCCGAGCCGAATGACCTCCCGCCGAAATAAACCTTTTTTATGCGAATGTCAGCCATGTTGTCTCTCCCTACCAGAGGCCATAGTCGCTGAACTTCCTGATGATCCAATTCGTTCCGAATATCAGGGTGAATCCCACGACGTTCTTGAACAGCCCGGCCGCAGCCGCAAAGCCGTACTTCCTGTTGAGAATGCCCACTCGGTACACGTAGGTGTCGATGATATCCGCCACCTCGTACACCGCCGGGTTGTAAAGGTTGAAAATCTGATCGAATCCTGCGTTGAGAATTCTCCCAATCCTGAGGATGATGAGAATCGTCATGACCGGCACAAGGGAGGGAATGGTTATACGCAGCGCCATCTGAAACCGGTTCGCCCCGTCCACCGTGGCAGACTCGTACAGCGACGGGTCGATGCTCGAGAGCGCGGCAAGGTAGATAATGGAACCCCATCCGACTCCCTGCCATATCCCTGTTGTAATCAGCATGGGTCTGAAGAACTGCCGGTTCAAGAGTATATTGGGCGCTTCCCTGCCAAGGAGAGAATAAATGTAGCCGACGACGCCCCGCTGGGGAGAAATTATCTCAACAATGATACCGGCGAGTACTACCCAGGACATGAAGTGAGGCAGGTAGGAGATGGACTGAACGATTTTCTTGAAGCTCTGCTTCCTGACCTCATTGAGCAGCAGGGCAAAGAGGATCGGCGCCGGGAATCCGAACAGAATTCTCAGGAAACTGATTACAACGGTGTTTCTCAGCACGCGGTATATGTAGGGAGAAGCGAAGAAACGCCTGAAGTGCTCGAAGTTGTTCCACGGACTCCCCATTATCCCCATATTGTACTTGAAATTCTTGAACGCCATGACTATCCCGTATATGGGAATGTAGTGAAAGATAAAGAGCGTAGTCATGGGGAAGAGCACGAACAGGTAGAGCAGCTTCATCCTCTTTGCTGTATGCCACTTTTCTATTCTCTGTATTCTTCTAAATTTGTCTGCAGTTTTGTTTCTCTTAAAGGTTGACAGCATTTGTTTCATTTCTTTATCTCGTTATATCAACAGATGCTCTGATTACATCACATCAAGTAATTATATAAGCTCATTGTTTAGTTAGAAAGATTAGTAAGTACTGATTTTACACTGTTATTTTGGTACTTCAGTACTACAACGAAAGTGAGTTATTCCACGGAAGTTTCACTGAGAAAACTCTTCACTTTATGAATGGTATGTATACGATCATTTGTGCCTAATTTCGAATAAATGGTACTGATGTGATTCTTGACTGTCTGTTCCGCAATGAAAAGCTTCTCCGCAATTTCTTCATTGCTGTACGCCTGCAATACGAAGTCCAGAACCTCTCCCTCCCGCTTGCTTAAAGTGTCAAAAAGGGAAAGCAGACGATTAACTTCAGCCGCGCGGTCTTTCATCTTTTCGTCGGTGAGATATACCTGCCTTACAAGCTTATTCGCCACCGAAGGCGAGATTAAAAGAGAACCGCCGTATACAGCTCGAATGGAAATTATCAACTGCTTCGGTGGAACATTCTTCAGTATATAACCAACGGCGCCGTAACAGAGCGCCTTGTGCACATATTCATCATCGTCGTAAGTGGTAAGCATAACTATTTTTACATCGGGAAATTTTCCATGAATTTTACGTGTTGCTTCCACTCCGTCCATTCCGGGCATGCGTACGTCCATAAGTACGATCTCCGGAATATGTTTCTCTGCCAGTTCACAAGCCTCCTGCCCATCGAAAGCTATGGCTACACCTCTGATATCCTTTGCATGACCTTCCAATACGGTCTTAAGGCTCTCCGCGAAAAGTTTCTGATCGTCTGCCAGTATGACACGTATTTTATCCATAAGAAATCTGTTCCTTAAATGGAATTGAAGCAAAAAGCTCAAATCCGTCTACGACATTGTAGGCAAGTACGCTGCCGCTCAGTTTTTCAATTCTTTCCTTCATGCCTATCATACCGATCCCCTCTTTTATTTCAACGGCGCCGGCGCCGTTGTCCCGTATACTGATTTCTATCGCATTCTTCGTTTGCCAGAAATAAATCGTTATTCGGGTTGCTTTCCCATGTCTGAAAGCGTTTGTCATACCCTCTTGAATGAATCTCCTTATTGCCGAGTCTATCCTCTCCCCAAAAGACCAGGAAAGATTTCCATAATGCACATTTACTTCAATTTGTGTTGATTCTGCAAAAACATCAACCAGCTCCTGTATAGCATTTGGACCATGAGCAGTCGGCTTTTCCTCCTGCCTGAGAAAATGAAGGGTTTTTCTCGTTTCCTCCAAAGCATTCTCCGCCAAAAAGCGTGCCTCTGTAAAAAGATTATTCAATTCATCTCTGTCTTCATTTTTTAGAAAAACCACACCGGCCTCCATCATCATAATAAGATTAGTCAGAGTGTAGCCGAGTTCATCATGCAATTCGCGGGTAATACGGTTTCTTTCGTCGGTATAGGCTTTGATTTCGGCAATATTCGCATACTGTTGAAATCCTTCATTCGCCTTTGTCAGGTTCATTACCGTTATATCAAGACGCCTGATTAATCTTTCTTTATCAACCAATTGTTCTCTATAATAAATTGATAGTATTATAATATAGATCATTATCAATCCGAACAGCAAAAAACAAATGATATTGTGTGTCAGCTCATAATTCTTACTGTTATAAAAAAACTTGACAGCCGCTTCAAGAAATAAAAAACCTATTGATAATATTGCGCTGTTGGGAAACGGTTCGTAAGTACAGGTTTCCAGAATAAGCGATACCATTAAAACCAATTCTATTCCCATATATCCGCCGAAATAACGGCCGATAATCGGTATAATGGTGAAACGAAGCAGAAGTGCAAGTATGAAGAAAATATGTTTTGCAAGAAAAAAAATCAAAAAAGATAAAACAAGTGAAATACCGAGGGAAACATAAACCTGAACTGAAAAATTGCCGGCCTGCTCGAAGGTATCCAATTTCAGCTGAAATTGCAGGAATGCGGCAGCGTGACAGAAAATCGATATAATCAATACGATAATCGATGAAGTCTGCTTTTTTTCTATAATAGTCAAAGCCACGATTAATTTAAACTTAGATTATACTGCTTGTCAAATCAGGTTTTTATGCAAATACTCTAATAAAATGAGGATGAGCAGTGGATGCAGCAACGCTTATAAACTTAGAAGCCTTATCGCATTATTCCGTGCTATCTTGTTGAAGACTATGTCCGATATTTTTCCTTCTTCCCGGAGCTTGATAAGAAACTCCGGCAGCGGGACAGGCATATCGGGGCGGCAGATATCGGTCCCGAACAGGAGCCTGTCCTGGAACTCGTCAATAAACTTTACGGCATAGCCGGGATCACGGGAGAGAGCGTTGTATCCGCTTCCTGCAGAAAGATCACCCATAAGGTTTGGATACCTCCTGAAGAGCTTTGGACCCACTCCTTCCTCCTGCACAGGATAATCAGGGTACCCGGCTCTGTCTGCGGGTGTCTCCAGCCTGCCT
>CBDUZM010000370.1:0-3919 GCA_965371685.1 uncultured Spirochaetaceae bacterium
ATCCCTCGACGCTTGATTGGCGGAACACACTCCTTTCGGAGGACTGGGTGTATTATGCCAACCAGAGTATCAAGAGAGAAGTCGGTGAACATATCTGGGTCGCCTATTTACAGGCGGCAGAGGGTGATATCAATACCGGCTATTTATCCGAACTTTCGGCCGTTGGTGTCGATATGCCTATCCGAAACTACGAGTACATAGAGATCAAGGGTAACCAGATGTCTGATTCTGTCCTTAAAGCCCTGCCCGATATTGAAACTTCCGTCGAGCCGCCCATCCGTGCGGTAAGCGACTTTTTCGATTACCCTCTCAGGGAGAGTTTTCCTCTTTCTCTGGAACAGGCGAAGCGTGAAGCCCGGGCAGCGGAACAGCAGCTCGATGATGGGGAGAATACACCAGGATATAAAGGAACCCGGCGCCTGGACAACCTGCAGGTCCAGGTCTGGGAAACCGGCCTTCGTCTGCGTACGGCCCAGGGTTTTTACTCGGACGAGGAACATCCTGCAACTACGCCTATCGAGCATCATGCTCTTCGCATAGGGGACGCGGTTTTTGTCTCAGTGCCGGGCGAGATTTTTTCGGAAATCGGCCTTAGAATCAAGCAGGGATCTTCGTTTAAAAAGACATTCTGTATCGGGATCTCAAATGGGTATAGCGGCTATCTTCCTTCGGAAAAAGAGTTTATCGAGGGTGGATACGAAATTGACGGTTGTATATACAGCTCGAAAGCTGAAAAAAAGTGTATTGAATCTAGTTTAGAAATGATTGGGCGTGTCGAGAGGTAAAAAGGGCCAGGCCGTGCTGCATCGCCGATGCGGCTACCCAAATATCTCCTACAATTTGTCTAACACTGCCTGAGTTGCTTAAGGGTCTCGAAGCCTTAATTCTCGGGTTACGGAAGACCTATCTTTATTTTCTGTTTTTGAAAGCTCATTGATTCTTTTCGTTTCCCTGTCCTTAAGCCTCAGGCTGATAACACTCATATCGGTCCTCCCTGGATGCGCGTCATCGCATCTGCATTATGCCAGTAAAATGCCATTTGTGTCGATCCACTTCTATACTATTGCCTAACAGGGCAGCACCAGTTTTTTGCTCTCTGGTGATAGTAGTGAGTGCAGGAATTTGAATGCCCCAAATGGTGTACAAAATGTACGTGTTGTACAACATTTGGGGTATCCGTATTTGCTAAAACTCCCGTTTATATTCTCAATCTCTGCATACCCAGTACGGTTACCCACGTTACCGTTCGTATCTTCTATGGATTCTTTTTGAAATTGTCGCTATCTTTATACTGTGAAGGGATTCCTTCTGACGCTGATACTTTATGCGGTTTTCTCCGCTTTTATTCTCCCGATAGCTTCTGCGGAAGCGCCGGCTGCAGAGCAGGAGTTTGTCGCTGCCTTTACACCGTCGACCCTTGTATTGGACCCCCTTCATTCCTTTAAAACACTGGAACTGCAGATAGCTACAGGTATATACGAAGGCCTGGTTACTTATCACCCGATCACCCTTAGGCCTGTGCCGGGTGTGGCTAAACGCTGGGAGCTCTCGGAAGACAGACTCATCTACCGTTTTTATCTGCGAAATAATGCTCGTTACAGCAACGGTGATCCTGTTACAGCTCAAGACTTCAGGGAATCCTGGCTGCGTATAGTAAATCCCCATGACCAGGGGGAGTATTCTTTTCTCTTCGATGTTATAAAGGGAGTGACGGAGTACCGCAACGGAGAGCAGGCCGATCCGGAAACGGTTGGAATCCGGGCGGTTTCCAGTACACTGCTGGAAGTGGAACTCGCCAGGCCGGCGAGTCATTTTTTGGGAATGCTGTGCCACATGTGTTTTGTGCCTGTTCATCCACAGTACAGGGAGCAGGAATGCTGGGAGGAAGGGAGCTCGATAATAGGGAACGGCCCTTTCACCCTGCAGCGCAGCTCACAGGGCGCCATGATTCTCGAAAAAAACGACGCTTACTGGGACAGCGAAAACGTTAAGCTCGATCGAATCAGGCTGCGCTTCATGGACGATCCGGCGGAGATTACCCGCGAGTTCAACGAGGGGCGTATCCATTGGTCTGATAATGCCGAAGCAGATATGCTGGACAATTCCGAGGCCTACCAGCTTTCCGCCCTCTTCGGGACTTCCTACATGTTCTTTCTCGCCGACTCGGCGCCCTGGAGCGATCCGCGTATCCGGCGGGGGCTGGCCCTGCTCCTTCCGTGGGCATCTATCAGAGAGCAGTTTTCTTTTTTTGCCACTGAAACACTGGTGCCTTCTCTTGACTTCTATCCCGAAGTGACGGGAATAAAGGAAGGCGATGTTCAAGAGGGGCTGGCTCTCCTGGAGGAGGCCGGTTATCCGGAAGGAAGGGGGCTGCCCGAAATCATGATAAAAGTCCCGCGCCATTCCTCCGCCGAAACCGTTGCAGGGAAAATGGTCTCGCAGTGGAAAGAGGCGGCTTCCATAGAAGCCCGGGTGGAAGTCCTGGACTATGATGACTATTTATCCAGGTTGAAGGAGAAAAACTTTACCCTTGCATCTTCCACATGGATAGGAGATTTTGCCGATCCGCTGGCCTTCCTTCAGATCTGGACAAGCGGGAGCAATTTGAACGATGCCTACTACAAAAATCCGGAGTTCGATGCCCTTATAGAGGAAGCAATGGCTGAATCGAACGAGGCGCGTTACAAGATGCTGGCGGAAGCGGAGAAACTGCTCCTCGATGAAGCCGTGGTCTTACCTCTCGCTCATCCTCCGGCTTTCAATCTTATAGACCTGGATAAGATCGTCGGCTGGCATCTCAATCCGCTCGATATCCATCCTTTCAAATACATCCGCTTCAAGCGTTACGAGCTCCGCCCCGACGTAGCGTGGCAGCAGACCGGAAAGTAATTTTCCGGACGGTGTTATACCCGGCTGTGAAATTATTCATAGAGATAGCAGGCTGTCCTGTGTCCCGGTGCTGTTTCTTCCAATACCGGCCGTACCGTTTCGCATTTTCCTTTTATGGCTTGTGGACAGCGGGGATGAAAAGGACAGCCGTCCGGAACATTCGCCGCGTTCGGCGGCTCTCCCGGAATTACCGGACGCAGGCGCCTGCGATTTTCCGGATCGGGGTCCGGCACAGCGGCAAGCAGTCCCCTGGAGTAAGGATGGAGGGGGTTATCAAGAACCTCCACGGTCGGTCCGGTCTCCACAATTGTTCCCAGGTACATCATCGCGATTCTATCGGAGAAGTGGCGGGCGCTGGCGATGTCGTGGGTAATATAGAGAAAGGCAATACCCTGTTCCGCTTGGAGATTACGCAGGAGGCTGAGGATTTCGACGCGATTGGACGCGTCCACCATGGATACGGGCTCATCGGCTACGATAAAATCGGGTTCCAGTATAATGGCCCGCGCTATGCACACCCGCTGCCGCTGGCCGCCCGAAAGACTGTGGGGAAACTTTGCGAGAACCTCCCGTACCGGTGTTAATTTGACCTGTTCTACAGTACGCATGATTAGCTTTTCCCTTTCTTCTTTCCGCCGCGGTCCGTGGATCAACAGAGGTTCCTCTATTATTTCGCGCACGTTCATGTAAGGGCTGATGCTTGAATATGGGTCCTGGAAAATTGCCTGGGCGTGCCTTCTGAAAACCTTCAGGCGGGAACTCTTTAGAAGGTTGATATCATCACCATTGTAAACGATCCTGCCCCCGACGGAATCAATTAACAGGAGCATTGCCCTGCCGAGTGTGGTTTTGCCGCTTCCCGATTCCCCGACGAGTGCTACAGTTTCTCCCCGGTTCACGGTAAGTGTGACCCCATCCACCGCCCGTACAGGTTGGGTGCGGAAAAGGCCTGCACGTGTAAAGAAGTAAACCTTGAGATCCGAGGCGGTGATCAGCTCAGTTCCGGAGGCCTGGCCGGTCATGTCTGCTC
>CBDUZM010000371.1:0-3916 GCA_965371685.1 uncultured Spirochaetaceae bacterium
CCTGCGGCGGAGCGACAGAGGACTATGGCGCTCCGGGCCTCCAATGCCTTTTTGTCACGGCATGTTGTCAGGTGATCCTGAAAAGCGGGGACAGGGATTTCGCGGAGGAGATAGTCGATTCGCTGAAGCGCATGATGAAGCCCGTCGCCTTACTGGACACGGACGGCGACGGTTTGCTTGAAAGCCCGATTCCCGGAACACCCGGCAGCCCGGCTTCCAGTTATAACGACCAATTGGGAATTGGTCACAAGGACGGCTACCTGAACGCCGCCGCCTGCGAGGCTTTGATCCTACTCGGCAGCCTAACGGAATGGCTGGGAGACGAGGATTCCGCCTGCCGCTGCCGGGGAATGGCCGTGGATATTGCAAAAGCCTACAATGAGCAGCTTTGGGACGAAAGCGCGGGCCGCTACGTTGGCTGGATCGACGTTGAGGGGGCGCCGCATGATGACTGGTACACTTACATCAATTTTCAAGCTGTCGTTGCCGGTATCCCGCCGGAGGAGCGTGTCCGGAAATTGATGCAATCCTTCGTTAACCACCCGAATCACCACCGTATATTCGCGGCCGGTGTAAACCTGGATCCGATCACGAACGAAAGCTGCGAAGGCGGCTCGTCTATGTTTGGTGTCTGGCTGAATGGAGGGATACTATTGGGACCGGCGTCAATGGAGCTGTTCGCCAGGGCTGTCGGGCTGGGCGGATCGGGGGCCTGGGATATGATTTGTGATCTGCTTGCTCAGTGGGATAAAGATCATCTGGCTCAAACCCCCATGATCGACTGGTGCCGCCGAACCCCAACTGCTGATCCGCGGCTTTATCACACAGGGGGCAACGCCTATACATGGATCGACGGTGTGGGCGCTACAGGCGCCGGCACCGAGCCATACCTTTCAGACGGGGGCGCCATGCTCTGGGCGCTCTACGTCGGGGTGCTGGGAATACGCGCCGATTTCCAGGGCATCCGTTTCGTCCCTCACCTGCCGGAAGAATTGGCGGACACCCGGGTATCGATCCGGCTTATGGACCGGAGAATCACGATACAGTACTGCGGATTCGGAGAGATACTTCAGGCGTTGGAAATTCGGAACAAGGTGATTCCTTCGGACAGAAAGCTTCACTGGGAAGAAATCGCGGATGGAGACGTTATTGAAATTGTGGTTAGGATGGGATAATAATATGCCGTTAACGCCGGACGCAAGGAGGTATTTATGAAAAGCTCGTTACCCTCGTGGATTCCCGATCTGAAGGGAAACGTCATGTCGTGGCTTGGTGAGCTGATGGTTCCCGGCTCGCCCTTCGGAAGGTTCCGTTTCGCAAGCCGAGGATGCGTGTATATGCCTTACGATATTATAAGCGTTCACGAAGCCTCGGGGCCTTATATGAAGCTCAATCTTGTGGATAATCTTACAGACCGGGAGAAACAGGAATGGATGGACCTGTCTCTCTCGTGGCGCGACCCGCTAACGGGCGAAGTACGAGACCCTGATGGTATCGAGAAGGCCCTTCCGGACAATGACTCTCTTACCTTTAGTGTAAAAGCTATTCGTCGCAGTTTTGCCCGTTGTCAGTGCGGCGTATTTGGTGTTCGCAAGTCACCCCTGCAGGAGGAGGTAAAGGCATTTCTCGATATCGAGAAAATGCGAAAAACCTTTGATGCCGAGGCATGGGAGACAAATTCATGGGGCGCCGGCGCCCACTGCGCGCATTATGTTCTCGCCATGATCCAATGGCGTGATGCAGGGCACAATGAATTTGACGAGGCCATTAAAGAGGCCGTGGAATACCTGTACGCAAGGCAGAATCCTGAAACCGGCGCTTTCGGACGATCCGATGAGGACCCCGTAGTCGCGATTGGAGGGATATTAAAGGTATACACGAGACTTTTTAAGACGATCGGTCTGGAAGTTCGCTATCCGGAGAAGATCATCGACCTCTGCCTCAAGCAGAGCCGCGCCGGAAGTATACATCAGAACTGCCCCGTCCAGAACACCATGATGAATTTCCTGATGTGCCTGAACTTTACAGATTATCGCAGGAACGAGATACAGCAGGAAGCCCACAATGCGCTTGAAAAATACGTACACCCGTTGATCTCGACTGACGGAGCGTTTTGCAGTGGTTCCGACGATTCGCGATATGAGTATTGGGGTATAGAAATGGTAGAACCCGGATACGGCAAACAGGGAAATATCCATTCGACCAACTTGATGCTCTCGACGGTTATCGTGATAACCGAGCTTCTGGACCGCGAGGATGAGCTTGGATATGCGCCTTCGGGCCTGAAAAGAAAGCAGGGAGAAAAAGATGTATAATATTTTGATGACATCCAGAGAAAGAGTAAAAACTGCATTTTCCCACAAGGAACCGGATTTTACACCGGTCGATTATTTTGCCACACCTGAGATTCAACAGGCGTTATTAAATCATTTTGGTGTTAATAAAGATGATGAACTGCTTGACTGCCTGGGTGTGGATATTCGATACATCAGTCCGCCATATATCGGTTCCCCGATTCCTGAATATAAAGATGGTTCAATTATGGATGTCTGGGGAATTCACAGAAAGCCAATGCCCAATGAATATGGGGACTACAGTGAGCCTGTTAATTTCCCTTTTGCCGAATGGAAGAGTATTGAAGAGGCTGAAAGTTATAACTGGCCCAGTGCAGATGACTATGATTATGAAGCTGTAAACGGTATTTGCGATCAATATCCTGACAAAGCCATTGCCACGGGCGGCTTCGGGTTTCAGGACTTTATCAATGGGGTTGCATTTGGCAGGGGTGTGGAGCAGGTGCTCGTAGATATTGCTTTAAAAGATCCGGTTTACATGTATATAGTAGAGAAGAGGCACAGATTCTATTTAGAGATCATAGACCGTACATTGAAAGCTGCGAAGGGAAGGATCGATATGGTGCTGTGCGGCGATGATTTTGGAAGCCAGAGAGGATCCCTGATTTCACCTGAAACCTTTGATGATTTATTTGCGGATAAGAAAAAAGAGCTTTTCGACCTTGTCCACAGCTATAATGCAAAGGTTACGCATCACTGCTGCGGTTCAAGCAGAGAACTAATTCCCCGCTTTATCGGTATTGGCATGGATGCACTGCAGACAATTCAGCCCCAGGCCGAAGGAATGAATCCTTATGAGCTGAAAGCTGAATTCAAAGACCGGATTGTTCTTCATGGGGCAGTGGATGTCCAGGGCTGGCTTCAGGCTGCAGAAATACCTGAGATTGAAGAAGAGATAGATAGGCTCATGGATGTTGTCGGAAAGGGCGGGGGTTTCATTCTTTCGCCCTGTCATAATATCCAGCCGGATACACCGATAGAGAATGTTTTAGCCTTTTATCGTGCTGCTGTCAGGAGAAGAAACGAAAAAGTTCATCCCCGGTTGTTGCTCGAATGATAACCACACCGAAAAATTATGTGCCTGTGAAACGCTCTATGCTGGTTTTAAGGTTTGACGTGGAAAGTGCCTTTGCCCTCCGTCAGGAAACGCCCACAGAAACGAACTGGCGGAAATGGGTAAACCGAATGCTCGAGGGCGTTTCGGGTATCTGCAACGTGCTCAAGCGGCAGCACGTGCCGGCCACGTTTTTCATAGTGGGGTTGTTGTTGGAGAAGGCGGGAGACGATCTCACCTCCTTGCTTGGTGGAAATCCTCTTTTTGACATCGAGTCCCATACTTACAGCCACTGGAAGATATGGAAGCCCGATCAAGAAGTCTCCATGGACACATTTCGGGCGGAGCTGTCGAGAACCTCGTATTTGATCCTTGAACACTTCGGTCACAAGCCTATTGGTTTTTGTGCGCCGGGCAATTTTTATCGGGGCTTGAGAGGCAGGAAAGCGCAGTTGGAAGTGCTGTGGGAACAGGGAATACGCTTTATAGGCACGGATGGGCAAGCGGA
>CBDUZM010000372.1:0-3915 GCA_965371685.1 uncultured Spirochaetaceae bacterium
CTTAAGAGTAAAGGCTATCTTTAGTTCATTCATAACCACAGGGTGCGCCTGGAATATGGGCGTTCACCACAGTATTATCTAATCAAGAGCAGCCGGTGGTGGAACCGCAGGTCTCACACTTCAGACAGGTGCCGTTTCTCACCAGGGTGAAGTGACCGCAGGAGGGACATGGATCTCCCTCGTATCCTTTGATGCGGGCGACAACTGCGTTTTCCTCTGTACCCCTCAAAACCGGAGCATCGTCCGGCGCCTTGTCCCCGGAATTTCCGCTATTGTTACCCCCTGTTGTTCCCTCTTCCACAGGAGTTCCTTCCTCCATCGTAGACGTTGAAATCAGGTCATCCTGCTTCACCTGCGCCAGATCGGTCCGTTTCAGGTAACTCAGAGCCAGATCCCGGAAAATATAATCTATCACCGAAGTGCTCATCTTGATGTACCGGTGGCCCTGGACCACGCCGTTGGGCTCAAATCGGGTGAAGGTAAAGGCATCCACGTATTTCTCCAGCGGGACACCGTACTGAAGCCCCAGAGATACGGCAACAGCAAAGCTGTTTAGAAGTGATCGAAAAGCAGCTCCTTCTTTGTGCATGTCCAGGAAAATTTCTCCGAGAGATCCATCCCCATACTCCCCGGTCCTTACATAGAGGCTGTGTCCCCCAATCCTCGCCTTCTGCGTATACCCGTTCCTCCTATTGGGAAGAGCTCTTCTCCCTTCTTCGATGTTCTTTATTGGCCGAGTAGCAGGAAGCGCTTTTTCCTCGGCGAGAAGCAGTATCTTATCTGCCAGGGGGTCCGAACCGGGCGCCAGGGAGCTGAGCGGCTGGCTCAGCTTTGAGCCGTCCCGATAGATGGCGATAGATTTGAGCATGGATTTCCATGAAAAGAGATAAGCACTCTTGATATCTTTCACGCTTACATGATTGGGCATGTTAATAGTCTTGGAAATAGCGCCTGAAATAAAAGGTTGGACGGAAGCCATCATGCCGATATGCGCCTCCCAGGCGATGGAACGTGTGCCGTGCTTTCCTGATCTGGACGCGGTATCAAAAACAGCGTAGTGTTCTACGGCAAGATGAGGCGCCCCTTCAAGGGTCATCGTTCCGCAGGCGTAACGGTCTGCCTCCTCGATTTCCTTTCTGGAATAACCAAGCGCTTCGAGAAGATTGAATTTTTCCGAGGAGAGATGTTCCTCGGAAATACCCAGACTGCTTATGATTGCCTCGCGGCCGACTATCTGAGGATTAAAAACAAAATCCAGGGAAAAACTGTTCTGAAGAATCGTCTCAATACGGTGTAAGATCTCTTCGCTGAATCCCTTCGCCTCGAGGCTCGCATACGATATTGCCGGCGCTCCCTTTAAAGTACCGTGACCTAAACAGTACCACACCATATCCTGTATCTGTTCCTGGCTGTATCCCAGTTTTGAAAGAGCAGTGGGTATGGACTGGTTGATAATCTTGAAATATCCTCCGCCGGCCAGTTTCTTGTACTTCACCAGGGCAAAGTCAGGCTCGACTCCTGTAGTGTCGCAGTCCATGACCAGCCCGATAGTTCCGGTGGGGGCGACAGCGCTCACCTGGGCGTTGCGGTATCCGTGACATTCACCGAGCTCGAGGGCGCGATCCCAGGCACTCCTCGCTGCAGAGAGAAGATATTCCGGACATACGTTTTCTTGAAGGCCTTTCGGCATTATTGTCAGTCCTTCGTACTCTTCGGCCGGCACATTATAGGCAGCTCTCCTGTGATTCCTGATGACCCTCAGCATGGACTCCCTGTTCTTCTCGTATTGTGCAAAAGGACCGAGCTTTGAAGCCATCTCAGCAGAAAATGCATAAGCCTCGCCGGTCATAACAGCCGACAGGGCGCCGGCAATACTTCGCCCTTCCTCACTGTCGTAAGGTTTGCCCATGACCATTAGAAGGGCGCCCAGGTTGGCAAAGCCCAGTCCGAGAGTCCTGTAGTCGTAACTCTTCCGGGCAATGGATTTGCTGGGAAAATGAGCCATAAGAACGCTTATTTCCAGCACGAGTGTCCACAAGCGAACAGCATGCCGGAAATCCTCAACCTTGAAACGGCCGCTTTCAGTATCGTAGAACTCGAGGAGATTGATCGATGCCAGATTACAGGCTGTATCGTCGAGAAACATGTACTCGGAACAGGGATTCGACGCCTTAATCTCTCCTCCGCCGGGGCACGTGTGCCATTCATTTATCGTGGAATGGAACTGGAGACCGGGATCGGCGCATTGCCATGCGGAAAACGCAATTTTATCCCACAACTCATCGGCCTGAATATTGGCGTTTACTTTTCCATCAGTTCTACGGACAAGGTCCCATTCCCCACCCTCTTCCACAGTTCGCATGAATTCTGAAGTAAGCCTGATAGAGTTGTTGGATGATTGCCCGCTGACAGTTGCATAAGCCGCGCCTTCCCAATCGGTCGTGTACTCCTGCAGCGGTAGATCCTCAATACCCTGCCGGGCAAGCTGCACGATCCTGTGGATAAAACCGGCCGGAACATGCTGTTCAAGGGCTTCCTTCATCGCCTGAGCCAGAAGTGAGTTCTTTCCTGGATCGAAGCTGTCTTCCCCCTCCCCATACCTGCACGCATCCAGTAATGCATGGGTATGATCTTTAAGAATACCACTCCCCGCCGCAAGGGAAGCGACCTTGTACTCCTCCTCCACTTTCCAGTCCACATATTCGAGAATATCGGGGTGGTCCGCATCCAGCGTCACCATCTTCGCCGCCCTTCGAGTCGTACCGCCGCTCTTAATAGCCGCGGCGGATTTATCACTGATTTTAAGGAAAGAGAGCAGACCGGAAGAGACACCCCCGCCGCTGAGAGATTCATTCTTTCCCCGGATTGCGGAAAAATTTGATCCTGCCCCGGCGCCGTACTTGAAAATTCTGGCTTCTCGGGTCACCAGGTCCATAATGCCTCCCTCATTGAGAAGATCGTCCCGGACTTCCTGTATGAAGCAGGCATGAGGTTGAGGCCGCTCATAGGCGCTGGTCGAAACGGTAAGCTCATCCGTTTCCGGATCGACAAAGTAATGCCCCTGTGCCGGCCCCTTTATTCCATATACTGTGAATAAACCTGTGTTAAACCACTGTGGAGAATTAGGAGACGCCATCTGGTTCGCCAGCATGAAACACAGCTCATCATAAAAAGTATCTGCATCATCATCGGTGTCGAAATATCCGTATCGCTTGCCCCAATCCATCCAGGTAAACGCAAGCCTGTGAAATACCTGCTCGGCGGATGTTTCACCTTCATTGTTTCCATCCTTCCGGAGCAATCCTGCCTTCCTGAAGTATTTTTGAGCGAGAATATCTGTAGCTATCTGGGACCATTCGGAAGGAACCCTGACTTTTTCCTGCTGAAATATGAGCGAGCCGTCAGTGTTCCTGATCTCGGATTTCCTGAGCTCGAATCGTATACTCCCGTAAGGGTTCTTCCCCTTTTCCGTAAATCTTCGTGGTATTTTCATTTTTCCGCCTGTTTAATCGCTCAAACTCCGGGCAAGCAGTTTTGCAATTTCGTATTTCATGCTCGGTTTAAGCTCCGCATCCGGTCGGATAAAACTTTCGAATCTGCCAAGAAACTCGGGAGGAAGCCGCTCCAACTTCTTTATATGTTCGTGGAGAAGCCTTGCGCTGGGCTCGAAACTTTTATTCACGGCAAACACATAGCTGCATAAACCGGTGCAAAATCCGGAAGCGGAAACCTGGTAGTAGAGATTATCATTCCGATAAACAGCCGCCCCGATCCCATTTAAATGCTGATCCAGTGAGAAACGGGCCGCTTTAATAATACCTTTCCAGAATCCATCAGGTATTTCTTTGAAGCTGCTTCTCAGCTCGTCAAACCAGGTTCCCTGGGAGTAAAGAACCTGTCCTTTTTCAATCCTGT
>CBDUZM010000373.1:0-3914 GCA_965371685.1 uncultured Spirochaetaceae bacterium
AGTCCGTTCGTCGATTCTTACATCGGCGCCGATAAAGGCTGACAGAACGCCTGCGCCGAAGTTGGGCCAGACAGCGGGAAAGGCATCGCCCAGATAGCGGTGGGTGGAAAGCCGGTAATCCCACACATCCACGATGGCTTCCTCGGGCACATGCATGTCGTAAAAGGCGGCAAAATTATGGTAGGGAAGAGACGGTTCGGGTCGTTTCGGATCCACTCCCTCCAGGATCACGTAGATCAGCGGACGCTTCAGCTTGCCATCCCACCAGAGCCTGTGGTTATCTTTCACCCTTTCCCACATATTGAAATCGATGCTCAATGACGGACCTCCTGCCGCTGAAGCAACCTTTCCGGGGACTGTACCATACGATTACTTTTTTTGCTCCCGGGATGCAGGATAGAAGAGAAGAATTTTAAACTCAGATATGCTAGGGAGAAACAATCGGATCCAGACTGTCAATAAAGTCAACAATGTTATTGATACCGCTTTTTAGACCCTCCGCCAATTTTTCCATCCTTTCCACAGCGCGGGTATTGAGATTCGAGCAATTCCTGTGATTTGCCAGGTTGAGAGCCAGATAGATAAAGAGATGATGGTAGTTACGGGGTAAACGCTTAAGTATCGAAGGATAGGAATAGAATTGTTTTTCTATTTCTTTATTTTTTCTAGTAAGCTCCTGTGGGGTGATATTCATAGTCTTGTAGGTTACCGTACAATGATTATAATATCGCCAGTCTTTAGTCAGCAGACGCCCGTCCTGTTCCATTCGACGATATACCTGCGTACCGGGATAGGGGGTCAGTATGTTAAATGACACGCTCCCGATTTTATTGCGAATCAGGAAATCAATTGTGTCCTCGAAGATACTTTCCGGGTCCTCGTCGAATCCAACAACCATTGATGCGTGTACGTGGATTCCGTTACGCTGTAATTTTTCTATCGCCTTTTCAGTTTCTTCCAATTTATTGAACATCTTGGGCATTGTTTTCATCTTCTTTTCAGAAACCGTTTCGAATCCAATGAATAATCCGGCACAACCGCTGTCTACAGCCAGGTCTGCCAGTTCAGATTCCCTAACAAAGCCGATAGATGCCTGGCCTGCCCATCGTTTTTTGAGTGGACTGATTGCTCTGAACAGCTGTTTTGAGTATTCCCGGCGGCCCATGATGTTATCATCCAGAAAAATTATGTTAGGTGTATTGGCATTATTAATATCCTGAACAACCATATCTACAGGTACATGACGCAGCTTTCGTCCAAAAACTTCATGGACACTGCAGAACTCACAGTTATACGGGCATCCGCGGGTGGTAACAACCGGCGTCATGTTATATATATTTCGACGCTGAATGATATCGCGCCGGGGCAGCGGATATTTACTTAAATCAGGCGCCGGATGATGATATTTCCGTTTTAACCTGCCATTCTCAAAGTCCTCGAGCAGCTGAGCCCAAACGCCTTCTGCTTCGCCAATAACCACGGAATCAGCAAATAAAAGAGCCTCGTCAGGCAATACGGTGGGATGAACCCCTCCCATGACAACAGTTTTTCCCCGGCGCTTGAACTCCCTGGCAACCTGATAGGCTCGTATTGCCGATGCCGTCATAAAACTTAAGGCTACCAGATCACAATCATACTCAAAATTGATCGCCTCATCCTCTTCCTCAATTGCGAGAACGTTGTGTTGCGGTGGGGTCAGTGCCGCCAAATACTGAAGAGCTATTTGGGGTATTCTAAGAGCATTGCGTGTATGGGCTGTCCCATCCTGGTTCGGTGCTATTATATATATATTCATATCTGCGAATAATAGAGCATAAAATGGTAGAAATCAAGGGGAAGTCAGTATTAGTTGCATATCTCCGGCCGGCGGGGTATAAATCAGATCATGATCGGAGGCATCAATACCGGTAAAAACAGGCTCAATGTTGGACTTACTCTCGTCGTATCATTTCTCTACTGGTTTTCCCTGTATGTCTACGTTCCCACTCTTCCGGTATACGTTAGTATCAGATCGTCAAACCTCACCATGGTCGGAATCGTTCTATCCATGTACGGGCTCTGGCAGGCTGTAATCCGGATTCCAATCGGTATTTCAGTGGATGCTACCGGCAGAGGTAAGCCCTACATTATCGGCGGCCTCATTTTATCCGCCATAGGCGCCCTGGTCATGTCTTTCGGCGGCAGTGTGCCGGCACTGGCGGCAGGCAGGGCGCTTACAGGTTTGGCGGCAGGTACATGGGTTCCCCTTATAGTGGTTTTCAGCAGCTTCTATCCCCCGAAGGAGGCTGTGTTTGCCACGTCACTGCTTACCCTTTTCGGCTCCCTGGGCCGGATGCTTTCCACCGGCGCTAACGGCCTTCTCATCAATTGGGGAGGTTACTCACTAACATTTTACTTCGCCGCAGGAGCGGCTCTTCTGGCCATCTTTATAATATCGGGTGCGCCAATTGAGAGACGGGCGCCCGGTAAACCATCTCTCAAGACCTTATTCGAGCTTCTCATCCGCAGGGATGTGTTATTCCCGACTCTGATCAGCATGGTAGTGATGTTCGGCACCTGGGCGGTTACTTTCAGCTTCCTCCCCCTTCTAGCCGAGGAAATAGGGGCGGGGGACGTGATCAAGGGACTGCTCATCAGTTTTAATATCGCAGCAATAACTATAGGCAACCTCTTGAACACGCTGATCGCCAGAAGGATCGATCAGCGTATTAAGCTCCTCTTCAGTGTAATGCTCTTCGGCATCGGGGTCGCCGTAGCCGCGCTCGCTCCAACTGTGGGATTTCTTTTTACAGCCACTTTCCTTATGGGTTTGGGCAACGGGCTTACCTACCCAACCCTTCTGGGTATGAGTATCCGGCATGTGGCGCAGAACAGGCGGACAACCGCCATGGGTATCCATCAGTCGGTCTATGCTATAGGAATGTTCACCGGGCCCTGGCTGGGCGGTATGCTGGCGGATGTCGTAGGCATGCGCGTCATGTTCTCAATATGCGCCGCGGGCTGTGTCGGGGCAGCGTATATTCTCATCTTCTTCTCGCTCAATAAACGCCGTATTTCCTGACACACTCCATTACGAACTGATACTTCCTCAAGCTTACATCCTTGGGAATGGAGTGATCCGAGTGGTAAAGGTATCCGCCGCCTTCCTTGGCCGCAGTCATTTTCACCCGGATCTCCTCTTCGATCCTCGAATCGCCCGGGTCTTCCATTAGCATGGTGTTGATACCGCCGAAAAAGGCTATTCTCTCACCGAATTGGGGTTTCAGCTCCCGAAGGTCCATGCCCGCCTTTACTTCCAACGGCTGCAGGCAGTCGAAACCGGCATCTACCAGGTCCGGAATCAGAGCTTTAACACAACCGCAGGAGTGCAGGATTGTCTGCATCCCCATTTCATGGAAGATGTCGTTCCTCTTCCTGTCGGAAGGAGCAATGATCTCCCGGTACATTTGAGGAGAAAAGAGGGTGGCGTTTCTGTACCCCATATCGTTGTATACCCAGACCCCGTCAAAGGCAAAATTCTCTTTCGCCATAACAAGAACGGTTTCCACAATCAGGTCGCTGGTGACATCGATCATCTCTTTTACGAGCTCGGGATCTTCCGCCATGAGCATGAGAAGGCGCTCACTCCTTACATAGGCCTGCAGAAGATCGTATCCGCTTGCCGCTCCGAAGACTATATACAGCCCTTTCTCCCTGGCCTTCTGATATTCCTTCCAGCTCGAAGCCCAATCAATTCTTTTAAAATCGGGCTCGAGCCGTTCTTTTATGGGCAGCCAGTCACTCCGCTCCTTGATCGGGCATTCGATCACTTCGGGTGTGGTGGAATGGTCCCTGTGGTTCTTCCTGATACCTCCCATTGAAGTCGTCTCTACGATGTACTCCTCATCCTCCTCTATCAGCTTTACAGGAAAGCG
>CBDUZM010000374.1:0-3910 GCA_965371685.1 uncultured Spirochaetaceae bacterium
CTGTGTAATGAAAAATAAATACAACGACCAACTCTATGACGACCCGCGGTTGGGCGCCGGCACGTATTATGAGATTCCATATAGCTGCTTGACACCCATAGGCACAGAAAATTTGCTGATTTCAGGGCGCTGTATATCCGCAGATCACGGCGCAATGTCTTCGTTGAGAGTTATTGGTACGTGCTTCGCGATCGGCCAGGCGGCGGGAACAGCAGCGGGTATGTGCCTGACTCGAAGCTGCACACCCAAGGAGTTGACGGGGGCTGAGACTCGCAAAATGCTGCAATCTCTCGATGTTCCTCTGTAATTCATGGTAAATTTATACTGAATTCAAGAAATTCTTATTGATCAGGAGCGAGTATTAAAAAAATACAATAACAGCTCAATTGTGGAGGTTCAATTATGTATTACGAGGAATTTATCTTAAAGCGTCATCCGGAAAATCCGCTCATTAAGCCCTGCGATTTCCCCGGGGCAGAGGCGATACTTAATCCCGGACAGACAATATTCGATGGAAAAACAATTCTATTGGTCTCTATAATCCACAGATCAGATCATTATCGAGGAAAGCAGGGAGTCACAACCCATGTTGCTGAAAGCACAGATGGTATCCATTTCAAAATAAATCCGGCGCCGTTTATTCAGGGCATGGATACCCGCATTACCAGAATTGGAGACGATTATTATATAATATATCCGGCTCCCAGCACATGGGGTACTTTCGCCATGCTCAGCAGAACAAGGGATTTCAATAATATTGAATACATGGAGACCATATCTCTTCCCGATAACAGGATACCCTGCCTCTTCCCTGAAAAGATAAATGGTAAATATATGCGTGTAGACAGACCCTATCGTGTGGCGCCCAACGATTTCCACGAATTCGGCAATCTTTGGCTTTCTTCTTCTCCCGATCTCATACACTGGGGATGTCATCGTCCTCTGTTAAGACCGGGATATACCAGATGGGCACAGACAAAAATAGGACCTACTCCGCCGATTAAGACCGAAGCCGGGTGGCTTATGATAATACATGGTGTTTCAAGGTCCTGCACAGGTCATCGGTATGCTTTGGGGGCGATTCTTATGGATGCAAAAGACCCGACTAAAATATTGGGTAAGACAAAGAGCCATATTTTGGCGCCATATGAGCAGTATGAGTTGTGCGGGACGGTTCCCAATGTTGTTTTTTCCTGCGGAGCTATACCTGATTATGACAAGGATCAGATTAGGGTTTATTACGGCTGCTCGGATACCTGTATTGGCCTGGCAACCGGTTCCTTAAGCGAACTGGTTAATGCATGTTTAATGGAGTCGTAGAGTAAAATATGGGGACTAAGGAGGGTCGGATGAGCTGTTACAGAGAAGAGCAAAAGAAGATTCATAAAACCCAGGTAATAGTGGTTGGAGGAGGGCCTGCGGGTGTGGCAGCGGCTATTGCTTCCGCCCGAATTGGAGCTGAAACTCTGCTTGTAGAACAGGCGGGTTGTCTGGGGGGAACATCCACAAGTGGAATGGTAAACCGACTCGGTCCATTTCATGATGAAAAAGAGTTCATAGTAGGCGGTATTCCTTGGGAAATACTGGAAAACCTGGTGGATATAGGATGTGCACCAAAACCGCAAATTTGCTCGCATGAGAACCATGATGACTATTGGATTGCTTTTGATCCCGAAGGCATGAAGTACGTGTGTGAAAAAATGGTTGAAGAGGTCGGTGTACAAATATTGCTGTATTCCCTGGTTTCTGAAGTGCTCATTGAGGATAATCATGTCAAAGGCGTGGTAATAGCGAATAAGTCAGGGTGCGCTGAAATAAATGCGCCTGTTGTAATTGATGCAAGCGGCGACGGTGATATAGCCTCTCGATCAGGTGCGCCCTACGTGCAAGGCAGGGAAGAAGATGGGCAGATGCAAAGTATGACCTTGATGTTTAAGATGCACAAAGTTAATTTAAAGAAACTCAATACTTACTTACAAAATCATCCGGATGATTTCAAGGAAAAACTAACGAAGGCGCGGAGTTTGGGAATGTCATTACCAAATTATTTCTTAAAAGCAGGCACAGATATGCCCGATGGGGAAGTTTACTACAATACAGAACATGCATTTGGAGTGAATGGCACAAACGCTGTAGAGCTATCCAAAGCGCAGCTGCAGGCAAGAAAGAAGATATGGCAAACTGTAGAATTTTTAAAGAAATATGTTCCTGGTCACGAACGTGCTTACATTTGTGCCACGGCTTGCCGGATAGGAGTAAGAGAAACCAGACATATATTGGGTGAATATGTATTGACCGGATCAGATGTCGTGGAGGCAAGATCATTTCCGGATGGAATTGCTCGATACGCCTGCTATATTGATCGGGCTTTGACGCGTTTGGATAATCCATACCTTCAGCCCGGAACGTCTTATGAAATTCCATAAAGATGCTTAATTCCCAGAGGGGTTAATAACCTTTTGATAGCCGGCAGGTGTTTTTCTGCAACTCATGAAGCTGCTGCATCCGCAAGGATGATACCATGCTCCATGGCAATGGGCGAAGCTGCAGGAACGGCGGCTGCATTGGCAGTAAAAAATAATCTTACCCCTCGAGACATTGATCCTTTACTGCTGCGTCGTACTCTCATAAGTCAAGGAGTACAATTTAAATAATTGAACCTGCCAGATTCGAACTGCACACACTAAATTCCGGCATATTGTGGATAAAAGGACCAGGTGGAACCTGAATTCAGGCTTTTCGTGTACCAACGAACCACTTGGGAATTGACTCGCGGTTACAGCCATCGCAGAATGTTTTTTAATACTTTTTTGATTGGAGCAATAAAATTTTGCCGGGTGAAAATATAACGTATGTTAAAATCAGGAAGACCTCATGGTTTACAAGCCTGCTTAAGGGCTTAAAAAAAACCAGGCCTCTCCAACTGATGCTTCTTCCCGGCTTGATTTACTACATTATATTTCGTTATGTGCCCATGTACGGCGTCGTTATAGCATTTAAAGACTTCAACGCCCGTTTGGGGATACTTGGAAGTCCGTGGATCGGTTTCGAACAGTTCATTAGATTCTTCACTCATCCCTACTTTTTCAGGTTGGTCAGAAACACCTTTCTGCTCAGTTTCTACAGCCTGCTGTTAGGCTTTCCCGCGCCTATCATTCTTGCCCTCATGTTGAACGAGCTGCGCAACCAGACATACAAACGATTCGTGCAAACGGTCAGTTATCTCCCGCACTTCATATCGATTGTAGCCATTGTCGGCATCCTTACCCTTCTGCTGTCTCCAACGAACGGTTTTGTTAATGTGGTTCTTACGAAAGTATTCGGGATGGAACCCATCTATTTTATGGCCGAACCGGGATGGTTTCGCCCTCTCTTCGTAGGTTCCGGAATATGGCAGAACATAGGGTGGGGCGCCATTCTGTATCTGGCTGCGCTTTCGCAGGTGGATGTACAGCTCTACGATGCCGCTATAGTAGACGGCACCTCCCGAATGCAGAAGATATGGCATATATCGCTTCCCTCCATTATGCCGACAATAGCAATTCTCCTTATCCTGCGTATCGGATCGCTTTTCTATGTTGGATTTGAAAAGGTAATCTTGATGTACAATCCCGTGACATACTCGACAGCCGATGTGATCGGTTCCTATGTGTACCGGCGTGGGCTTCAGTATGCCGAGTTCAGCTACGGAGCTGCAGTGGGGCTTTTCAATTCAGTTATCAATGTCATCCTTCTCATTACAGCCAACTGGATATCCCGGAGGGTGACGGAGCAGAGCCTGTGGTAAAACAAGGGGGTTTTGAAAGAACAGCATGATACGGGACACTTCTCGATCATCCAGAATAATGGACATAGTGATTCATATATCGCTGGCTATTCTCCTGCTCGTGACTCTCTATCCCGTTCTCCA
>CBDUZM010000375.1:0-3907 GCA_965371685.1 uncultured Spirochaetaceae bacterium
TGAAGTGCTGGATTGGGAAGAGCGAATTCTCGATCCAGACTCTGACGGATTGTACCAGAACTGGCTTAACACCTGGATCTCGGATGCTCATTCATATAATGGCGGCGGCTGTGCGCAGTCGAGTGTTTATAACTATCGTGCGAATAGATTAATGGCAAAGATAGCTTCCCGTGTGGGGAGAGATCCTAAGATTTTTTCCAACCGGGCCGAGAAGATCAAAAAAGCATGCCAGGAAATCCTCTGGCTTCCGGATAAAGGAGTAATGGCTGAATACATTGATACTGTTGGAAACAGGCTAATCCATCCTTCCCCTGAATTGGCAACTATCTACCATTCAATTGAAATGGGTATGTGTGATCTGTTTCAATCCTACCAAATGCTAAAATTTACAGAGACATCTCTGAGGAACGAGCGAACCATTGCGCGGAACGGGCGACTCGTATGGTCTTCCAATTGGTATCCCCAAAATTACTCGAGCTGTGGGCTGTATGCAGCCGAAAATATACATCTTGCCTGGGCATATTTCATGTGCGGGCAGGCTGATAAAGGATACGATATTCAAAAAGGTATTGTCGATGCTCATTTCCTTGGAAGATACCCCGGGCTTGTCGCCCACTGCATGACAGAAAGCGGCTATTCGGATGGCGCTGCGGATTTTAGCGAAATATCAAGCATGTACCTGCGGCTAATTGTAGAAGGCCTTTTTGGCGTTAGATTTCATCTTCTCGATGGGTATGTCGAGATTTCGCCGAATTTCCCCTTTGAATGGGAACATGCACAGTTGAGCACTGAGGGAATAAGCATTCAATATAACCGCAGTGGCAGCTCCGAGACCTATAATATCCGTACTTCCGTAAAGGCAAAATATATCATTCGCCTTCGTCTTCGTTCAACGAAGATCCATGAGATTACATTAAACGGCGCCTCTGTGGAATATTATATTGAGGCACAGATTGGGTCTTCTTTTGCTGTTATTGAAATAGATCAAGTTGGTGATTGCAAATTGACGGCTGTTCATTCAAATGAATCTCTTCCTTCCATCCAACACAAGGTGCAGCTGATTGAAGATGAATCCGTATCACTTAGTATTAGTGAAGGATCGATTATAGAGATGAAGGATCCATCCGGATGTTTGCGGCAGATTAAGCAAAACAAGCAAACCATCCAGGCACTTGCGAACAAGAAATACGGCAGTCATACTATTTTTGTCATGGTAAAGAAAGATGAATGGAAAGCATGGCTTCCCGTTCATATAATTATTGAAGGAAAGCAAATCTCAAGAAAGCTCAAGAGTAACAGTACTGGCAATTATACAGCAATAGATATTCTTGAGTTTTTCAACTGCTCGCTTTCCGAAATCCATACTTTAGAGTATTGGAAACCACGCCCAAAAGGATACTCTATTATGACCCGGCTAAACGGACGTTTCGGGTGGGATTGGAACCAGAGAGGATATAATGCAGTAGAAGTCGATGATACAAAATTGCGCATGAGCGAAGGTGTTTACCGCGTTGATTCCGAACTTCCCTTCGATACCCCACCGACAGGTAATAATGCAGCATGCGTGTCGATTTGGGAGAATTTCCCGGAGAAGATAATCTTTCCCCTTTCCGGAAAAGGAACAGAAATTGCTGTTTTTTTTATCGGGGTTACAAATCCTATGCAGTCGCGTGTAGAGAACGGCAGATTCTGTGTCGAGTACTATGACGGCACAGGAGAAACGTCGTCTCTAATAAATCCTGTAAATTTTGATGATTGGCTCAACGCTTCAGTTCAAAAAGAAAATGAGACGGTATATTTCAGCGATTTTAATCATGGAATAGTCCAAAGGATTGTTCTCGATCCTACAAAGGAATTGAAATCGTTCACGGCTCTGGCCGTAGCAAATGAGGTTATAATAGGAATTTTGGGGATATCTTTGAGGAAAAAATGACTTCCAGAGAAAGAATTTACAGAACAGTAAAACATCATGCTCCTGACAGAGTGCCAATTGACTTTGGGGCTATGCGGTCCAGCAGTATAATGTCTATAGCCTATAATGGGCTTAAGGAGAGGCTGGGCTTTGGAGACCTTGCTACAAGGATGTACGATTTGGTTCAGCAGCTGGCCTATCCGGATGACGAGGTGCTTGACCGGTTCAACATTGATGCAGTAGATCTGGGTAATCTTATCACTCAGAGTTCATCTTTGTGGAAAGACTGGAAGCTGCCGGATGACAGCGACTGCAAGGTTCCACAGTGGTTCAACCCGAAATATGACGGGGAGAAAAACCGGCTTGAGTTGATCGATAACGACGGCGACCTCGTTGGGATTATGCCTGATGGCTGCCTCTATTTCGAGCAATCGTGTTACCCCCTGTCAGACGGTACTATTCCGGCGTCAACAAAAGAGCTGCGAGCAATGATGGGTAAGGTTATCTGGGCATACCTTCCCTGTCCACCCGGGGACAAAGCACAGGAAGCGGATTATTGGGAGTGGTTAGTCAAAGAAGCAGTTAAGGCAAGGGCATTAACGAATAGGTCCATAATGATGGGATTTGGAGGGAACCTGCTGGAGTGGGGTCAGATGCTTTGTTCGAACGAAAACTTCCTTATGATGATGGCAGGGGAACCCAAAAAGGCTGAAAGACTCCTTGACATGCTCACTGAAATTCATCTGGAGGATCTTGAAAAGGTTATTAAAGCGGTGGGCAATTCAGTTGACATCCTTCAGATGGGGGATGACCTTGGTATGCAGACGGGGATGCAGATATCGCCGGAGATGTATCGCCGGGCTCTAAAGCCCAGACACAAAAAAATCTACAACTATATCAAGGATAATTCTAACATGTTTGTTTTTATGCATAACTGCGGCAGCACCTACCCTGTGATCGGAGACCTGATAGATATAGGAGTAGATATTATTAACCCTGTGCAAACATCAGCTGCAGGCATGAATCCGAAGAGATTGAAAGAAGAGTTTGGCCAATATATAACCTTCTGGGGAGGCGGCTGTGAAACTCAGGGGATTCTTTATAACGGCACCCCTAAAGATGTGGAAGAACATGTCAAAGAGCGTATAGATATTCTTGCTCCCGGCGGCGGCTTTGTATTTAATCAGATACACAATATTATGGCAGATGTTCCTCCGGAGAATGTTATTGCCATGTTTGATGCTGCTTTGAAATACGGAGAATATTAAAATACGGAGGTATCATGAAGATTTATCGATCCTTTGCCAGGATCGACGCCGGTCCTCTTGAAGTTGCCAAGGGATTTATTTCGATGTGGGATCACATCCAACGGATAGACAGCATAATTGCCTGTGCGGATTTTTACTCCGAGAAGGTGTTGGAAAAGATTAAGCAGTGCGGTTTTGACGCTGCCTGGATAACATGGAGTGCAGGTTTTTCTATTGCGCAGGAAAAGTACCAATGGGAGATACTGACGCCATTCATTAAAAAGATGAAGCACATTGGAATCAGCCCGATTGCCTATATCTCCCTTACCAATATTTTCAAACAGGAAATGTTCGAGAGTGAACCCAAATCTAATGATTGGATTCAAGTTGGTCCTGATGGGAAACCTGTTCCCTACGGCGCAGCGGCATACGAGGGAGAGCCTAAAAGAATCCTGGCCTGTCTGAACAATCCCGCATGGTTGGGCTATTGTAAAACACGCATTGATACTGCATTGGCAACAGGATGTGAGGGGATTTTCTATGACAATCTTTTTCATAGCTGCTACTGCCGGCGGTGCCGCAAGGAGTATGAAAAGTGGACAAAGAAGAGATTTGGAAGAGAAATTCTTTTGCCCAAATTGAAAATCGCGGAGTCAACTGAAGAGAGTAAAAAATTCGCAATGGAGGAAGTATCCGATGCACAGGGATCGGAGCGCCAAATGGCCTTTGAGCTTTTCAATAACCATAC
>CBDUZM010000376.1:0-3896 GCA_965371685.1 uncultured Spirochaetaceae bacterium
GAGGAGGCAGACACATGGGTGAGTATTTAGACCAGATACCCGAGAATATTCAGGGGCACGTCAAACAGCTTGCGAAGATCTCAGGACTTCCAGACACGGAAGAATCGGTGGAGGCCATTGCCAGGGGATGGCTTGAAAAAAAGACGGGATTTGAGGAGCAGATGGAAAGCCGCAGCATGGAGGAGGTGGAGTACCTGGAGAAGGACGATGATCGGGGATGCCTCATCATGACTTATTCCGGCTCTCTGCTGAACATCGGACCTCTCGTAGAAGGCGTGCGTAAAGCGGAATACGCGAGCATCGGACTGAGGCAGGATGTGCCGGAGACAGCAGCCAAGGACGAGTCCAGACTGGCGGAAGATATCCGCATAGATGGAGAAGTGGCCTTTGCGGCAGGACCAATCAAACAGAGCTCTCCTGTTTTCAAAATAGCAGTGCCTATGGAGGATATGGAAGCGGAAGAGCAGGAAGAATTGCTTTCTCAAGTAACCCAGCTCCTCGCAGAGGAATTTGTGGAAGTAAATAAGACCATCATGCTCGATGAGTCGGAGGAATAGACCGTACCTCCCTCTATCACCTGCCTATCGCAGGTTTAATAAACCAACCCGAATGATGGTGTATTAATATAAAGTAAGGGTGCGGGTGAAACCGCTATCGGTTATCATAACAGAATTTTCTGTTATAATAGTATAGGGAGTTTTTTTTGTCCAAACCATACGAGACTCTCAAAGAGGACCTTTTAGGTATATACAACCGGAAGGAGCTCCCTGATAAAGAGGAATACCTGAAAGTTCTGGATGCCGCTCACCTGGCGCTGGACGAGGAAGATGAGGAATACCGGCCTCGAAGCGACAAAGGGGATCCCGGTGGATTGATTTACCTCGATCCCAATCTGGATACAATCGTCGTTCCCGATCTTCACGCCCGCATGAATTTTTTTCTCAATATCCTGCTGAAAGAAGAATCCGGCGATGCCACGGTTCTGGAAAAATTGAACGCGGAAGAAATCCAGATTGTATGCGTAGGCGACGGTTTTCATGCCGAAGCCCGTGCGATAAAACGGTGGCTGGCGGCTTTCCAGGAGTACAGCGGAAGTTATAAGAAACATAAAAACATGGATGAAGAAATGCGGGAAAGCCTCGGCCTTATGGAGATGGTAATGGAGGTGAAGAGCTGCTTTCCCCGGCACTTCCATTTTCTCAAAGGCAACCATGAGAACATCACCAACGAGCAGGGAGACGGAAACTATTCATTCGGAAAATTCGCTTATGAAGGAGCTATGGTGACTTACTGGGTGCAGCAGTTTTACGGGGAAGAGTTCCTCTCCCGGTACTACCACTTCGAAAAAAAACTTCCCCTTCTCGCTGTAGGGCGAAATTTTCTCGTCTCTCATGCTGAACCGGAGACCTTCTTTCCGGAAAAGAGTATAATCGAATACCGGGATGACCCGGATGTGGTCTACGGGCTTACATGGACTGATAACGATGCGGCGGAGGACGGCAGCGTTCATGCCATGTTGAATCACTACCTCGACAACACGGATGGGACCTATTACTTCGGAGGCCATCGTCCGATAGAAGGCGGCTATTATCAGAGAGCCGGGGGGTGTTACGTTCAGATCCACAATCCCAATCGGTTTGTTATCGCTTACCTAAAAGCTGATAAAGATATCGATTTGGAGAGAGACATCATCATGCTGGAAGATATGATCCATGGCAAAAATACCGGATAAAATAGGCAAATACAAAATAGTGACTCAAATCGCGAAAGGCGGCATGAGCGCCGTCTATAAAGGGGTGCATCCCACCCTGAAGCGATTCGTTACCTTGAAAAAACTCACATTGCGCGGTCGTTCCACCATGGTGAAGAGGTTTAATAGAGAAGCCCGAATTATGATGGACTTTAAAAACGACCACATCGCCCAGGTGTACGATCATTTCAAAGAGGGTCCTTCTTACTATATTGTAGAAGAATTTATCGATGGAATATCAATGGATCAGCTGATCAAGAGAGAACGGTATCTTCCCAGCGACATATCGCTCCTGATTTTTCGTGACTGCTGTAAAGCCCTTAAATATGCCCATGATAAAAATGTCGTTCACAGGGACATAAAGCCGGGTAATATCCTCATCTCCGGGCAGGGGGAAGTCAAACTGGTTGACTTCGGCATTGCCGCCAACCAGGAGGAAGACGAAACAACCCTTACCAGAGAAGGCATGACTCTCGGAACCCCCTCGTACATGTCTCCCGAACAGATTGAGAATACAAAAGGTGTGGATAAAAGAGCTGACATCTATTCCATGGGTGTAATGCTCTATGAGATGGTCACGGGCAAAACCCCCTTTCCCGGTGCTTTTACACCCGACACAATAAACCGCATTCAAAAGGGCAGATACAAGCCGGCAAGAAAAGTAAATCCCCACGTAAGCCAGGCGGCGAATGCCATAATTAAGAAGGCAATACAGCCGAAGGCCAGGCGGCGTTATCAGGATTTGGACGAAGTATTCAGAATTCTCAACAGGATCCTCCGGGAAAAAGATCCCATTTCCGTACAGGAAAGAATCCGTTCTTATATAGATAAAAAGGATACCGAAGGTGCAAAAAAAGCGAAGGCAATGCGCTTAAGAACCTTCCTCCTTGCCGGTATGATTTTTATCGGAGCTCTTGCTGCTGCATCGGGATTTTTATATCAGCAGGGCAGCTTCCACGAATGGTTAAAATCCCGTGAATACGGTGCTCTAATTATCTCGGCAAAGATAACAAAAGATTTTAAAGAACCCGGGCATATCTATATTCAGGGAATTCTTCACAGAGAGAAAGACAATAAAAATACAAAACTTGACAACGTAACCCTGCGTTTTAGAGAAAACAAGAAAAAAGAAACGGAAGAGTATCTCTACCTGGAATCCCAGAAAGTATACTTGAAGACAGATCATTACAGGATCAAGGTTAACCTGGAAAACAAGGTCTTTTGGGAAACCCTCTACCTCGAATCCAGGGAGATTCAGAAAACTCACATCGCCACGGCCGAGGCCAGGATTGTCCATGTGATCCTGGATACTTTCACTTCCATACCCCTGAATGTTCACTACACGGCAACAGATGAAATCAGCGGAAAGGATATTACGGGCAAGACAACATTCTCGGTTTATTTAAAATCCAAATGGGTAAAGGCAAACCGAAACGTATTAGGAACTCTGGAGACAGGCAATGTCTATCGCTTCAAATTCGAGGGTGAAGGCTACTACCCAAAACTTTATCATCTGATTATAGCACCTCATCAATCGGAGCTGGATTTCAAGACAGCACTCATCCCTATTCCCGGAACTCTTCGGATAAGTTCGAACACAGCCGGTATTCGGCTGCTTATAAACGGATCGGGCGTCTATTTAGCAGGGGGGAGTGAGCTAACTTTACAAACTATAGAACCTTCATCCAAAGAGGCCCGGGAGCTCCTTCTGCCTCCCGGCGATTACCTGCTCACGGCTGAAAAAACGAGCAAACTGAAACAGGACATCCTGCTGAAAATTTCTTCAGGGGAGAAGGTGAACCTTGTTCTCGATTATAATAAAAATTCCAAATCCCTGAACCTTGCAGTTCAGGGCAAGCAGCGTTAAAGGGGAAGGATATGTCAACGGCAGCGAGAAGATGGATTCTATGCGGTCTGGGAGTGTTGGCGGGTCTGGCGGCCTGGCCCGTAACGGAGCTTGCGCTGAAATACCAGTCGAGTTTCCCCTCCTACCTAATTTTCAGCCTTGCACTGGGCGCAGTGTTTGGCTTGATATTGGGCGCCTTCTTCGGCAGCGCCGCCGGGATTACCACTTATATCAGGATACGCATTATTAGAGGAGCATTGGCAGGTGCTGTCGTCGGCCTGGCAGGGGGCGCAGTTGGAT
>CBDUZM010000377.1:0-3880 GCA_965371685.1 uncultured Spirochaetaceae bacterium
TTTCCCTCAACACAACAACATGCGCATAGGATGAAGGGTCCTATCGAAAGGATTAAACACAAGTCCAAGAATCTCCAGGGTAACCACACCGAGCAATGCTTCGTCATCTTCCTCACCTAAAATTACCGGTGTGTGAGCTTCCCCCTGGGGGAGAATAATAAAGGCTTCCGACACCGATCTTTCGACTGCTGTGCCGTCGGCAAGTGTAAAGGACAGCTTTCGTTTAGGTTTCAGTTCTATCGCTTTCCAAACAATTGCCGGCAGAAGCGAGTAGGTCGCTCCGCTGTCAACAAGGAATTTCACATTTTCCTGTTTACCTGACGGCCCTTTCACCCGGCCTTCAACATAAGTAATTCCCATGTTCCTAACCTATAATTTTCCCTCTATGCAGCAGCATCACATTATCCCTCAGCATGCCGGGTTTGTCTTTTGTGAACACACCGACACATACCGCGTCTGCAGGGCGCATGCTCCTGACGGTATAGTCAAATGCCTCTTCGGGATCGTTTCTGCCCGCAGCTAATACTTTGTAGTGTATGACAGGTTTCGAGAGCTTCTGGATCAATCCGGTCATGATGCGGCGGTCTTCTTCGAGGAACCACTCCTCCATCCCCGCAACATGTTCCGCCCGCTCATCCCGGTGAGCCGAGTTGTAATACGAGCACATGTAGTAATCAACATCCAGATTTTTCTCGGCCCACTCAAAAACCGCAGGATTGTGCCCCGCGATACCTGCCAGCATCCCCCTGCTGCGGAGCATTTCTATAACGGGCGGTATCTCATCAAGACGGTCCTGAGCCAGCAGATTGTCCATGACTCCTCCGTGAATGTGGCATGCCTTGGCGCCCCCGGCTGCCGCTCTCTCCACGCAGGTTTTGTGAGGTCCGGCTTCCGGGCAGGTTTGTGCGAACCACTGGATCTTTCCGCCCTGATCCCGGTATTCAAGAAAAATCCGCATTATATGGTGATCGGTGCGCGCTATTACGGTGGTTATGCCCAGCGATTCAGCTTCACGAAGGGTGTCCTTTATCTTCTCGGTCGTGTAGTAGCGCTTCATCTCCAGGTCTTTTTCAGTACCTTGATGAGAGAATCCGCTGAAGGGATTGCTCCCGAGGATGAAACGGCTGGTTTCCACATTACCAATTTTAGTGTAATCCATATGGGGATTCCTTTAAACTATTATACTCTATAGGAATTATTAAGTCAGCTCTTCGTAATCATTTTCCGCATATAGTGCGAGCCCGTAAACCCGGCTCTTCTCGTCAATATTCCGTACCTGGCGGTCCTGACTATATCGAACCCGAGCCTCTCATACAGCTTGATTGCTCCGGTATTGGTATCCACAACATCGAGTGACAGGATCGAGTAACCGTTCTCAAAGGCAAATTGCTCCACCCTTTTTATCAGGCTCGTGCCGATTCCCTGCCCACGCATTTCACCCGCTACGACTAACGCCTCAACCTTAATATCACCCGGAGAGATCCTTCTGGGGAAATTCAGCACAAGGGTGTAAAAAAGCGCTCTCAATAGATTGAAGTGCTCCCTCAGTTCCTTCAGGCGGAAGTGAAGGAATCTGCTGTTTTTTGTTATGATTCCGACAACCCCCACCAGCCTGTTCTCCCGGTAGGCGAAAAAAGCGGAATCGGGATTGGATGAATTCAAAAAAATCGTAAGGGCGGTATCCTTCCGGATGCGAAGGGCGGTTATCTTGGTTTCGAAAGCCTCATACAAGATTACTGCAAGTTTTTTGAGATGCGTATTCTTGATGTTTCCTTTTTCAATATGAGTGATATTCTCCATTTTTCTCTGCCGTATATTTCACCCTCAGCCCGATAATCTCTCTCATTTTTCCTGCACGGTGAAAGTGATCGGTTGGATACCGGGATGCACTTTAATATTCAGCGGGAAGGCTGTCGAGTTCTGCATAGGTAAAGACGGGACCGTCTACGCACACGTACTTCGATCCGACATTACAGCGCCCGCACTTTCCGATACCGCATTTCATTCGGTTTTCCAGTGAGAGTATGATATCTTCATTTACAAAACCGAGCTCAAGGAGCACGGGGATGGTAAAACGGATCATGATAGGCGGTCCGCATACTATGGCCAGGGCGTTCTCTGCAGAGGGTCCGACTTCTTTTAACACATTCGGCACGAGACCGACCTCTCCGTTCCATTCTGTTTCAGGCGCCCGGTCTACAGTCAGGGTAAGGTCGATACTGCTGCCTTCCTGCCACTTTTTCAATAGTTTTTTATAGAGAATCTCACCGGGGTCCCGTGCTCCATATACTGCTGTAATATTTCCAAATTTTTCTCTGTTGGCCAGCATATAGGTAATGGCGGATCTTAGCGTTGTAAAGGCAAATCCGCCGGACACAATTACGATATTTTTTCCCTCCATGCGCTCCCAGGGAAAGGAGTTTCCCAGAGGCCCCCGCACCCCGATTTTACGCCCCTTTTCAGAGTTGTGAAGATCCTCGGTTACCGTTCCGGTCCGTTTTACTGTAAAGAGGAGGTATCCCTTTTCTGTGGGGGATGAAGCGATTCCGAAGGGTGATTCACCCTTACCGAGTATGGAGACCTCTGCAAATTGTCCCGGATTATAGGTAAACTCATCTTCTTCCCTGTCGAATACAAGCTTAAAGGTCTTTAAATCTCTGGCGTCGTTTTCTATTGTTATATCTTCTATTGTAACCGGACACGGTATATAGGGATTCTTCATAACAGGCTCCAAATTACAGTTTGTTCAGGGCGTTAAGCATGTCGCGAATATCGAGGTTTACAGGGCAGTAGGTAATGCAGCGGCCGCAGCCCACACAGTATATGTCGCCGGTATTTGCGACTGTATAGGAGAATTTATGCATGATTCTCTGGCGCATACGCTGTTTCTTATTTACCCGGGGATTGTGCCCCGATGCATGAAGGGTAAACAGGGGATATTGGCAGGAGTCCCAGGTGCGGAGCCTGATCCCCTCTCTTTTTCCGTTTTCCTCGTCGGTAATGTCGAAGCAGTGGCAGGTAGGGCAGAGATAAGTACACGCGCCGCAGCCCAGGCAGTTCTGTGTAATCGTATCCCAGAGAGGATCCTCAAAGCCTTTGTCGATTTTTTCTGTCAAGCCCTCTATATCGGGGGTTGGAATTTTCACCATACTCTGCTCTGCCTGCCGGACTTTTTCTTCTTTCAATTTAATCTCTTCGTCCGTTGGTTGTTTGAACAGTCCGGATTTATCTATAAAACCTTTACCTTTTTCAGTAACGGCTTCAAAGAGCAGTGCTTCTCCCAGATCCGCTGCCAAAATATCCGCTCCGGTTTTACCGGCAGGGCGCCCGCCAACTGAGGTACAGAAGCAGGTGGCCCGTGGTGTATCGCAGGCCAGAGCAATAATCAGCGTTTTTTCCCTGCGCGTCAGATAGTACGGATCCTGGAACTTGCTGTTTACATCCTTGAATACTTTATCGAGATAGATTAATGCAGAAGCGTCACAGGGCCTGATCCCGAAAACAATTGAATCCTCCGCTTCGATTTTGACCTCGTGAAGAGTGTCACCTGAGAATTTGTACAGCACCTCTCTCTGGGGAAAGAAAATGGATTTGGGCGAAAGCTTTACATTATCGTAATCGAAAACAATTTCCTTATATCCGGTAATTGCCCTGATCTCAACACCGTTTTCCCCTTCCGCGGGGGCATAAAAAACGGTATTCTGTTCAGACGCGGATGTTATGAGTTTACTTAAATCCTTTTTGTCTATTATTCCAAATTCTACCAGTTTTTCATAGCAATTGGTTAAATTTAGGCCCATATTATCAATACCTCTTTTAATTGACAACCCCTCAAATGCGTTTCATATCAGTTAATTATGAAAGTGAACGGGAAGCTCGT
>CBDUZM010000378.1:0-3874 GCA_965371685.1 uncultured Spirochaetaceae bacterium
CCATTCCGATACTGCCCTGTAGTAATGCTTTCCGTAACTCAGGGTAATAAGCCCGAAAGGTATTTCCGGCTTCTCCCCGTCTTCATGAACACACTTCACATGCTCCTCGAGCTGGCTGTACATATTCAGGGTTTGCATGCAAAACGCTTTTTCACTCTCAAGTTTCTGAGTGATATTCTCTTTGGGAACCTGGCTGCCGAAGAAGAGCTTCAGGAGGAGCTCGATCCTTAATGTGGGACGCTCAGCCGGAAGCAGGACCCATGCCTTCAAGTCCCGGCTTCCTTTCCCGGTAATAGAATAGACATTCTTTGGAGGTTTCCCCTCGATTGTTTCGGTCTTTTTCGTAACAAGGCCTTCCGCTTCCAAATCTTTTAATACAGGATAGATTCTTCCGTAGTTCTCGTTCCAGAAATGGGCAATACTGGAATCGAACCGTTTCTTCATATCGTAGCCGGACATAGGCATAAAACTCAGCATACCCAAAACAGCGTATTTCGATCGATTGACCTTCGGCATGATTATCCCTCCATATATATCTTTTATATATACATATCAAGAGAGTTTAAAAAAAATTCGGATTTAATGATAAAACACGTGAAATTATGATATTCTTTTCCCACGGAGCAGCTAAATCAAATGATGATATATACGGCGGTTATCACCTTAATACTTGTAATCGATCCTTTCGGAGGCATTCCTGTTTTTCTTTCAGTGTTGGAGCATGTGGCTGCCAAACGGCGGAAATGGATCATCCTGAGAGAGATGCTTATTGCATTCGTAATATTAAGTATCTTCTTATTTTTTGGAAAATATATATTGACCGGAATGCATATAACCGAACCGGCACTTGGCATAGCCGGAGGAGTTATACTGTTTTTAATTGCGCTCGGGATGATCTTTCCCGGCAAGTCTCAGTTTACAGATAAGGGCTCAAACGAAGAGCCTATAGTAGTTCCCCTGGCTATTCCATTTATAGCCGGGCCATCCACGATTACAATGGTAATTTTGTTCGCGACCCGGGAGCCTGAGAAAATATGGCTTTGGTTTTCCGCATTGGCAATTGCCTGGGCTTTGAGCTCAATCATATTAATAATGTCAGATTTCCTGCGAAAAATATTGGGCAGCCGCATACTCAAAGCTATTGAACGTCTTATGGGAATGTTATTAACGACATTGGCAGTGCAAATGCTCTTGAGTGGGATAAAAGATTTTCTTCGCTAGTAGTGTGGTAAATTATATTTTCCGAATTTGCAGTTGTGAGAGAGGATAATGTCGAGCATTAGCGGTTACCAGTGTTAATCTATAAGTGATGGCAGTCGCTGCAATTATCATATCGCATGTTCCCAGAGTAATCCCTTTTTGGGCATAACTGTTTTTCAGCCTCCCGGCCAGTCGGGCAATTTCCTGGGTTACAGGAAAGTGATATAGGCTTTGAATGAATTGGTCAGTTTTTTTCTCTTTGTGTTTTTTCATTCCGTTATAAGTCTCTGTGATATTGATACAACAGCAACCCACCTGTTCGCCACCTTCCCCCAATGCTTTTAAAAAGGAAGTAACTTCTTCTTTCCCCCTTAGGTGATCAATTATCACAGTAGTATCAAGAAGATATCCTGCCATCACGTTCCGCCCCTGGTTCTATTCTCTTCATCAGAAATCCTTTGTTTCTTTATCCAGCTATAGCTTCCATTTTCCAGTTCCGGATGATCCTCTCCACTCCAGGCCCCGGAGGTTTCATCAATGGTACGAAGAAATTTCAGCCGTTTTATTTCTTTTTCCGCTACTTGAGTGATAAACCGGCTGCGTTTTCTCTTCCCTATTAAAGAATCAATATCTGCTATAAGACCTTCGGGAATTACCACATGTGTCCGTGTTTTATTGCCCATTCTTATCCCCCCCTTCAATTGGTACTTAATATTAACACAATAATATAACTAAATCAAGGTTTAATATGGGCATTATAAATGGGATATAATTACTGACTTATCAATTGGTGGTGTTACGGCCCGGGCTGAGCAGCAGATCTGTATAAAGACTGCAGCTCCAGCCATAGTCCCTTATACACTGTACCCTTATCCTGATGTCGTAGGGCTGTATGCTTTTACCTTTCCGGTTGAAGCGGCTTGGAGATATTCTGCCGGCGCTGTCGTAAAACTCATAAACACAGCCGTCATGGTCGTACCAAAACGCTACAGCCTCAATTGTCTTCCTCCTGATTTCATCAGCCAGCTTCAGATAGCCGTAATCCTCCAAACCTCGAATAATCATATAGTTGTAGTTTATCCAGACAGGGCCACGCCACATGTCGGACCCATATGTGGGATCATCCTGCGATACGCTGGGTACAGGAAACGGAGTGCCGAAGCTTCGTTTGTCCTGCAGATGTTTTACCAGCCGTTCGGCCCTATCCCTGCTGCACACACCGGCGAAAAGCGGCAGAAAAGATGCAGCAGATTTTACCTTCCTTAATTTTCCCGTGGAAATTATACTGTCGTAGTAAAAGCCATCATTTTCATCCCATAAGTGACCATTGACTGCCTTCACAATCTGCTCGAATTTTTCATTCCAATTCTTACTCTCCTCATTCATACCCAGCGCATCGGCTATCTTCGCCATGCATTGAGCCTCCTTTGCCATGAAGCAGGAAAAATCTATGCAGTCCATATCCATGGGATTATCGAAGCGGGGAGAGTTGTCCATGCCGCACTCTCCGCACCGGCACTCCGGGTTATCCTTGCTGATCAGCCACTCGTAGGGATGATTGCGGTTGCTGTCTCTGTTTTTATCGTTCCAGGCCAGATAACCCTTCAGAGCGTTGTAACTCTCAGATAGAATATCCTTACTGCCGCTGAACCGGTAAAGCTCATAATATCCCCATGCCAGGATCGGCGGCTGGGTTTCAATGTGGTGCTCACCATCCGGCACATCCATGATCGGGATAAAACCGTCTGATTTCTGGGTACATAATACAGCCCGCAGTGTATCGCAGGCTAAATCGACGGATATATATCTGTTACCCAGAGAATGGAAAACCGAATCCCAAAGCCATATCTTCTTATGTGGTATCCTGTCAGGTGTGGTCCAGCGGGTTGTAAGCAAGCCTTCAGGTGAATAGACCTGTGATTTCATTACTGAGAAGCATTTAGCAAGAGTTCTTTCCTGAAGGTTTGAAGAATCTTCACTTTTAGTGAAATTAATTCGCCAAAGATTTGCAGAAACGCTCGTGAAAAAGGTGAGTTTTTCAGCTGCTTCCCTTTCCAGATCAAGCCTGAGAGCAGCTTGGGCTTTTTCCACGGCATCCTCGACAGACTGCCTGCTGAAAACAACAGCAAACCGTATCTCGCCCTTGTTCTCCTCTTTGCAAAGAGCAGTATGGTATCCACCGCAGCTGTGAACAGAGCAGCTTCCCCTCTCTGATGCAGCCTCCCCGCTTTCACAGGTAATACCGGGCGCTGCATTCCCGGTGCTTATCCCCGCCAGAGTGTCTTGAGCGGTAAAGAAAAATATTAGAGGTTTTTCCCTGCCGGTGTCTTTTTCTACTAACTGAAGCTTCACAATGTCCGAAGCGACGATCTTATATTCGATGTCGCTGACATTCTTCAATATAAACCGCAGCTCCTCCTTTACCGGAGTGTGAAACAGAACACCGACAGCATCGCCGAGAAGAGTTCCAACAACGCCATTCTCCATGGTACACTCGCCATCCAATCCTGAGTATGCGAAAATACTGCCCTGTCCCCATCTGTCAGGTAGAATCATGGTCCTTCTCCTTAGATTATATTCTCTTCAGCTTAACGCGCGTATCAGTCATTTTAGCAAGGCCATCCCGATAAAAAAGGAAAAAAAATAATTTGTCAAATACTATTTCGGAAGGAAA
>CBDUZM010000379.1:0-3872 GCA_965371685.1 uncultured Spirochaetaceae bacterium
AACGACATAGCTAAAGAGCACCATGACTATACTCGGCGCCGCACGCTATTGTCCGGCGATCCTTCCTCTTCCCTCATATATCTTCCCTTGATAATCGGAGAAAGAGTAATGGGGGTTCTGACAGTGCAGAGCCTCAGAAAAAACGCCTATACTCATCACCACGTGGAAGCCGTTAGAGCCCTGGCTTCCTATATTGCCATTGCCCTGGAAAACTCGACGATCCACGAAAAGCTTAACAGGCTGCACGCAGCCGGTCTCGAAGAGAAGAATGCGTTGGAAAAAGCCAACCAGAGAATCACTCACATGGCGAATCACGACAACCTTACCTCGCTTCCCAACAGACGCCTGCTCAAAGAGCTGATGGATCAGGTAATCCTGCAGGCTAGGCGCCGGAAAGAATTTGCCGCTGTCCTCTATATCGACCTGGACCGTTTTAAACCGGTCAACGACAGCTTTGGACACGAGGTGGGAGATGAAGTTCTAAAGACGGCGGCGAAAAGATTAATCGGTCAGTTAAGAGCCATGGATATAGTTGCGCGCATCGGGGGAGATGAGTTCCTTGCAGTTCTTCAGAATATAAAAAGCAGAAAGGCGGTTCAAATTATCGCTAAAAAGATAATCCGGAAAGTTTCGGAACCAATCGAGGTATTGGGCCATACCTGCCATATTGGAGCGAGTATCGGTATCTGCATATATCCTCTGGACGGTGAGAATCTTGATGAACTCATCAAGACAGGTGATAAAGCCATGTATCGAGCTAAGGAAGCGGGCAGGGGAATCCATACCTTTGCTTCCAGGAAACCGCTTGTAGTACCAAAAAAAAATAAACCTGGAGATCGCACCTGATCAGGAGGCGCCGAACGAAATGACATCGGTAAGAGAGAGGATGGTAAGGCACCAGTTAAGAGCCACGAGAAAGGCAACGGCAGCATACCCGCCGGCACTCGTTTGCGAGCCGGGTTCACGACTCGCATCCGGTATGGCCTCCGGAGAACAGCTGTACGTCCTCAAGAGGAGTTGATCCAGGCTTTCCACGAGTCTCTTTGGCCTGAGAGTGCGTTCCTGAAGCAGGAGGTTAAAATATCCGAAAGTCCGGCTTACGAGAAAACCGGGAGTGCCGCGTAAAGGGATATCCCGCCGTACGCTGAAAGAGGATACATAGAAGAGACCGAGAAAAGTCATTGCTTTGAACAATCCTCCTTTCAAGGCCTGTTCAGTAACTGCAAAGCTCCCTATCGTAAACATTACTCTGCCTGCCGGATTCAAAAGATTGAAGAGAGTCACAAAAACTACAAAGATTATGCTCCTGACAAGTCTTAACCTTTTACCTGAAAAAAGAGACAACATCATGAAAAAAGCCAGCTGCAGCGACCGAATAAGAATCTGACTTTGAAGGATGAAGGCCGGGATCAGAAGCAGGCCTACGGCAAATATGAGGGAAGATGAAATATTTTTCCTCATCCAGTCATTAGAGATCATCGGAGCCAATATGGCCCGCTGTCACCCCTTTGTCAATGCTCTGCCACCGCACAACAGCCCTCCCCTATTGATCATTCGGGCTCTCTGTTGCAGAATTGAAGAGATGAAATTGGGATTAAAACTTAAGCCATTAGACTTCGGCGCGTTTTTTATCGGCGCCGCGCTCCTTGCCTTGTTTACCGTGACGGCGTTTGAAGAGAGGCAGAATGCCGGGAACGTCCACATAACGATAAGAGGGGAGGAGAGTATTTATCCGATTACCGAAGATCGGGTACTCCATATAGAAGGACCGCTGGGGACAACGCACATAGAAATAAAAGAGGGTTCTGTCAGGATTACCGATTCCCCTTGCGCCGACAAGCTCTGTATACAGATGGGAGCTATCAGTAAATCGGGGCAGTGGATCGCCTGCCTTCCCAACCAGCTCTTTATACGTATTCGAGGAAAAGAAGATGAAGCCATTGACGCACGAAGTTACTGAGAAATTGAATCTGGTCTCTTTTCTCGCTGCTCTCTGCCTGTTTCTCGGCGCCATAGAATATATGCTCCCCAAGCCTGTGCCATTTTTAAGGCTCGGACTGGCAAACCTGCCCATTCTGCTGGCCCTAAGCCTGCTGAACACACCTTATCTTCTTCTCCTAATCCTTCTCAAGGTTCTGGCACAGGCACTCATCCAGGGAACACTCTTTTCATATACGCTTCTTTTATCTTTCTCCGGTTCTTTTGCCAGCGGGCTGGTCATGCTGGCAGCCCACAGGCTGTTCGGCAGGGCAATTACGCTGGTAGGTATCAGTATATTCGGCGCCATGGCAAGCAACCTCTGCCAGCTCTTCCTGGCGGTTTATCTTATTTTTGGCAAATCCGGCTGGATGATCGCACCTGTCCTGCTAGGTATCGGATTGGCAAGTTCAACACTTCTAGGTTTATTTGCCGAAGCTTTTAATCGGAAATCCCGGTGGATAAAGGAACGGCTTTCAAGCTAGTTCTCCAGTATCTTGATCTCCACTCTGCGGTTTTTCGCTCTTCCCACGTCTGTAAAGTTATCCGTTATCGGCCGGGTAGCGCCCACTCCCTTATACACCATCTGGTTTTCCTCACGCACATTCCTGGACAGAAGATATTTCCCCACGATTTCAGCACGCTTCTCCGACAGATACTGTCTTTCCTCTTCGGTTCCGGCAAGAGCCGTATGCCCAATAATTAAAAGATCCCTATTAGGATAGTTCTTCAAAATCTCGGCTATTTGATCGAGTTTTTCTCTTTCAGAAGGCATAAGATAAGATGAATCGGGAGTAAATTGAATATTCTCCAGTGTAATTGTCACTCCTTCTTCATCCGGAACCACAGAAGCGTTTTCAATGCCTCTCTTTTCGATTTCTCTACGGATCTCCTCGCTTACCTTCTCCCTGTCCAATCCCGGTTCCTGAATCACCCTGCCCGTGGAACTCCCCTCGAATTCGATGTATCGACCGTTAGATAGAAGGTAGATGTAATCAAACTGATCCTGGTAGGAGTGGGGCCTTCCTCTATTGATGTCCCAGTAATAGATCTGCCTTGTGTCCCCTTTTATCTTCACGGGAAACAAGGCGCCCATCATTCCCAGGTTCCTTAAATTTATCGATGTGGCAAACTGGATATCAAAAACGGCTACTTCAACGCTACCCTTAAGCTCATTACCAAGATAGGTATAATAAACGCTGATGGGAATTCTTAAAGGATTGCTCATGCCATACGTTTCTAAATCATGTGTTTCCTCTCCTTCCGCATGCCATGTATCTCCAGGTTCCAGTTCCTTCTCGGGAAAGAGGGGTATGTTTCGGATAATCGGCATAAGATAGCTGTCTCCTATAGTATACCGACCTTGTTCGTCACGCCAGAATTCCGAGGTATATACCTCGTCAGACGATTGGTACGGTCCCGATGAATTCCACGCCTTTTCAGATACCTGAAAAGTTCCGAAAAGCAAACCGGCGCCGTTCTTCACATTCCTGACCTCTACCGTAACCTTGTTCAGGATCTCCGCCTTGTTATTAAACTCACCGTCCAGATAAACATTTTCCAGTACTTCGGTCACTATGCGATACTTTTCTCCCTTCACATACCTGTAGTGAAAAGAATCCGGAAAAACATAAGCCGAAATGAAGATAAAAAGCATGAAAACCAGGCAACTCTTTCTATGCATCATTTACTCCTTAAGCCTTCAGCCGAAGCCTTGACAGAACTGCTTATATCAATATACTAGCTCAAAAGGCTCTTTAAAATAATCGACTTTTGTCTAATAGAAATCAAGCCATCTGGTATACAGAAGCGCGGAGCTTGATTCAGGGAGCGGGTTACGACGATCTGACCGATTTACAAAAAAGGGTATTACCCTTTTTTTTTAAGCCGCGGGA
>CBDUZM010000380.1:0-3868 GCA_965371685.1 uncultured Spirochaetaceae bacterium
GAGATTCTTTTTCCCGGATAGAATTAAAAATTCGGGATAGAAGCGGGTCATCCACGCCCTCCAGCTCCGAGATGATTATTTTTTTTCTGCGAACCTTGTCTCGATACGCAGGAAGATTCCCCCGCTTCGCTAAATATCCCGCAACAGCCATGGCAGCACCCCCGAAAGTAAGCAGCAATTCGTCGGCAAGAGGAAGAGCATCGGGGAACGTGAAGTCGATAAGTCCAAGCACGGCAACGACAATACCTCCGAAAACCAGACTATTCAGTCTTGTCGTGTAAGCTTCCAGGCCTCTTTCCAGCATCCCATCCAATTTGTCTCTTACAACTATGGCGGCTTCCGCGGTACAGCTTTTGAACTGTCTTATGGTAATTACACTACCGAGAATGTTTTTCAGCTTTCTCCGGTTCATACGAACCGGGTATATAATTCTAAATGAATTGTCGTCTGACGATACAGGAATGATGTATATAGTCTGAGGACTCTGATACAGCCGAAGCGAACCGTCAAACCGCATCAATGCATACTTCATGTCTTTGAATATACCCGTATAACCTGATTCTGCCAATATATCCACACTATTTGCAGAGGTGCAGATTATAGTTTATAACTATGCCGTCACCGTTTATGAAGAAATGTAAATTGGGTAATACAGGCATTACGGTTTCCTCACTGGGTATCGGGACCGGTACTCACGGAATAAGAGATTCCTCTGCGAAAACTCGAAAAGGCGCCCAATGGCTCAGCAATCTCCTTATAAAGGGATACGGCATGGGTATCAGTTTCTGGGATCTGGCCGATCAGTACGGCTCTCATATCCATGCACAGAAAGCTTTAGATGTTCTATCAGCAGATAGCTTTGATCGACGTGATCTTGTCATCTGCACAAAAACCACTGCCAGGACTTATCAGGAGTGTAAAACGAACATTGAAAGGTTTCTCAAAGAACTGGGGACTGAATATATCGACATCGTTCTCCTGCACTGCATGATGCAAGGCAATTGGCCGAAATCGTCAAAAGGCGCCATGAAGGCTCTCGATGAAGCGAAAACCGAAGGAAAGGTGAGGGCTGTCGGTATTTCATCCCACGCCTTCGAAGCTCTCCAAACAGCCGCTTCAGATCCCTGGACTGAGATTATTCTTGCCCGGCTCAATTACACCGGTGACAATATGGACGCACCGCCTGATAAAGTCATACCTGTCTTAAGAAAAGCCAGGCTTCACGGCAAGGCCGTCATGGCAATGAAGGTTTTAGGGTGCGGCGCCTTGTCTAACGATCCGCAGAAGGCAATAAGCTATGTTCAAAATCTGAACTGTGTTGATGCTATGGTGATCGGATTTCTAAAAGAATCGGAAATGAAAAGCTCTCTGGTAATGTTTGGCTGATGCCGTTCCTGTAAAAAGCCGTTCTCACGTCTTGCTGTTTTGCCGATATTAATGTTGTGATGATCAGAACAGAGGATGTAATAAGGGTTCTTGTAGATAAGTATGGTGAAGAAAACGAACATCTCTTCTTAGATTATCTTCGCCACAGGATAACCAAAGTAGAACTCAATCGATCACTCATCAACAGCCTGCTTAGACACAAAACCTCACTTCGGCATGTAAGATCATAGCTGAAGAAAAAAAAGCTCCCGTTCCTGTCGAGGTGAAGAGAATGAAACGGTACTTGCCATTTTTCATTATGACAGTTCTGCTTCTGATCGTATCCTGCGCCGGCACTCCTGATACGGCTGTAAAATCGACCGAATCCCCTGAAGAAACACCATCAGAACCGAGGCTTGAAGAAGTTTCATTCTCCTTTGCGGGTATCTGGATGGGTGAACTGGAGGCGGGTGGGACAAAATTTACAATTGTTTTCAAAATAGAAAAACAAAATGAGGGTAAATATACCGGAAGCTGGGACAGTCCTGACCAGAAAATGACAGATATGCCTGTCGATTCGGTCACAGTGGAGGCAAACAGGATTCATCTGGCAATGCAGGGAGGGCTGATTATTTACGAAGGTTTTATAGACATAAAAGGTGAAAAATTGGCGGGGACCTGGAAGCAGAGCGGACTATCTCTACCCCTTGCACTCGCAAGGGTAGATCAAGCTCCAACTGTGACAAGACCGCAGGATCCCATAAAACCCTACCCTTACGAGGAACGCGCTGTCTCCTTTATAAACAGCAGCGCCGGGGTAACTCTTGCCGGAACGCTTACGATCCCATCGGGAACCGGTACCTTTCCAGCAGTCCTGCTCGTTACCGGCTCAGGACCTCAGAATCGCAACGAAGAGATATTCAATCACAAACCCTTCCTCGTGCTGGCGGATTATCTTACTCGAAAAGGTATTGCCGTACTGAGATATGATGATCGAGGCGCAGGAGAATCAACCGGCGATCTCTCCAGGTCCACAATTGAAGATTTTGCCGGGGATGCTTATGCGGGTTTCCTTTATTTAAGGGAGCAGGGGGAGATCGATCCGGATAAAATAGGGATTCTCGGTCACAGCGAAGGCGGCATTGTAGCCCCTCTGCTGGCTGCCCGATATCGTGATATAGCTTTTATCGTCATGCTTGCGGGCCCGGGCCTTCCGGGCGATGAAATCCTCTGTCTTCAAAACAGAGCTATAGCAAAGGCCAGCGGCATCAGTGATGAAACCATAGAAAAGGGCAATACGGTCAATAAATTGTTGTATTCCGTTGTAAAATCAGAGCAGGACCTCGATGAAGCCACCCTGAAAATTAAATCGATACTGAAAGATGCGGGGATGACGGAGGAACAAATTAAAGCAACCGTCAACCAGCTGTTATCACCATACTTCCGCTTCTTCCTCCAATACGATCCCCAACCGGCATTGAGGAATGTGCAATGCCCGGTACTCGCCCTTATTGGCGGCAAGGATCTTCAGGTACCGCCGAAAGAGAACATACCGGCCCTGGAAAAAGCTCTATATGAGGGAGGAAACTCCGATTATACTGTCCTTGAGATTGAAGGGCTGAATCATCTCTTCCAGACTGCAAACACCGGTCTGGTAAATGAATACGCGATGATTGACGAGACTATCTCTCCGGATGTCTTGCAGCTGATTGCCCTATGGATATTAGAAAAGACGCGTTAGTGCTGGGCCTTTCTTCGTATTCGATTCCAGACACCGGTCAGGCCCATCGCTTTTTTTGCTAAAAGAAGAGTCTCCCGTGCTTCTTCCCGTGTCCTGATTGTCCCGTCGTGTATTATCTCTTCCACAAATCCTTTCCGCTCCTGGTATCTGGACCGTATTTCTCTAATTGGGTCAAGAAAGATATTCAAAGCTTCAGCCAGCTTCTCTTTTACCTCCACATCCCCTACTTTGCCCCCTCTATACCTCGCCTTTAGATCCTCCACTTCCTCTTTATTGGGATTAAAAATTTCGTGGTATATGAAAACCGGATTCCCTTCAACCGTACCGGGAATATCCGCCCTGACCCTCTTAGGATCCGTATACATGCTGAACACCTTCTTTATTACAGTCTTTTTATCGTCCGAGAGAAATATTGAATTATTCAGCGATTTCGACATCTTTGCATTCCCGTCCGTCCCCACCAGCGTGGGAACATCTCCAATAAGCACATCGGGAATCGGGAAAACTTCTCCATACATACTGTTGAAACGCCTGGCAATTTCTCTTGTAATTTCCACGTGCGATTCGTTGTCTTTTCCCACAGGCACGAGATTTGCCCTGGACATGAGGATATCAGCCGCCTGAAGCACAGGATAGCCCAATAATCCAAAAGGCATTTCATTCAAATTCGCAGTGCTGGCCATTTCTTTCAGACTCGGCATCCGGGATAATCTCGGCACATTAACGAGCATTGCAAAGAGCAGGTCTAATTCATAGACTTCA
>CBDUZM010000381.1:0-3858 GCA_965371685.1 uncultured Spirochaetaceae bacterium
AGCTTGCCGCCTTTGCCAGCACACTGGAAAGTACGCTCTGTACATCGGGATCCGTGCTGTTTTTTACCGTATCGAATGGTCCGGCTTCCACTATCTTTCCCTGCACCAGAATTACAAGATAATCCGCCAGCCAGGATATAAGGTCCTGATCGTGAGTTACAACGAGTAGTGTGCGGTTTTTCTGTTTGTAATTCCTGATGATGTCATATATTATGCCCACGGCTTTTATGTCGATAGACAGGGTGGGTTCATCCATGTACAGCACGACGGGATTGAGGATCAGAGCCCTTTGAAGTGAAACGATTTTCTTCTCCCCTGCCGATATCTGGGCAGGACGCAGAAAAGCCTGCGAATCCATCCCTGTCTCTTCCAGGCTCTTCATGACGCGATCATGAATTTCCTTCCTGGAAAGATCCGGAAAGTGGAACTGCAGCGGTATGGATAGATTTTCAAAGAGGCTTTGGTTGGCCCAGAGAGCTGCGTCCTGAAACACGAATCCGTTTTTCTTCCTGAATGCCTGCAGCTCTTTCTCCGACATCCTTACCAGATTCTTGCCTTCTATCAGTACTCTCCCCCAGTCAGGAATGAGAATTCCCGCCGCCGCTTTAAGAAGGGTACTCTTGCCGCATCCCGAAGGACCTAAAATGAGGGTGCATTTGCCCGCCGGGAATGAAATCGTTACATCCTTTAAGATCTTAAAATCTTCAGACAGAAGAGTAACGTTTTCCAGCTCTATCAAATAGTCCATATCTAAATATGTTTTCCCTTATAAATAGTAAATCAAGGTAATGATCGCGTTGGCGATAATACAGAGCACTATACCCTGGCCGACAGCCTTGATAACCCTCTGAGGTATTTCTGTAGACGCCTGCTTCACGTTAAAGCCTTGATACGTCGCGACTACAGAAATCAGGATGCCGAAGACGAAGCTTTTTACGAGAGAGGAAACGATATCCACAACTTTAAGAGCTCCCAGCAGGTTATTAAAATATTCCGAAAATGGAACGGGTTGGATAAACTGGGAGAGGAAAAAGGCGCCGAAGAGACCCACTATAATGAAGTAAACCGTAAGGATGATCATGGAAATTATGACGCCGAGGAAACGAGGCACCGCCAGATAGGAAATCGGGCTTATGCCTACAGAAACGTACGCTTCTATCTGATGGGTTACCACCATTCCTCCCAACTCGGTGGCTATGGCTGTGCCTGAACGGGCTGTAACAATGAAGGCAGTCAGAATAGGCCCCAACTCCCTGACGATTACAGTTACAAGGATCGTGTAAATCAACTCGCCCTGGCCAAACTGCGGCAGCAGGGATATGCCCTGGACGATGATAGCGGCGCCTATAGCCAGGGATATGAGCGAAATAATACCTATGGCTTCCACCCCGGTGAAAAGGATCTGCAGGACCAGAACCCTGGCGCCTACCTGCTTCCTCCTCGGAAAAGTGAAGGCGGCAGTTAGCACTTTGAGGAAAAATCCTGAAAAGTAGAGGAAATCTTTTACCTTCCGGTTGAACCACTCACCTAAAGCAACTATCATTCCGGCATTTAGTGTAGCAAAAATTATTACTCAAAGCAAGTTGAATTACAGTACTGTCAGGTATGTCTAAGGAAGAGGGATCGCTTAACTCGATTATTTATAATATCTTCCAAACCAAGATGACCGTTTGCCGCTATTACGTCTATGCCTTTTGCAGTCATCATTTCGGCAGCCAGAATCTTGGACTCCATTCCACCCAGGCCAAGGGTATTAGTTTCCTGGTCAGCCATTTTTCTGATACTATCGTCTATCTCCGGGATGACTTCCACCAGTTCCGCACATGAGTCTTTTTTGGGGTTGCTTCGATAGAGACCGTTTACATCGGTCAGCAGGATGGCTAAATCGGCTTCAATGCTCACAGCCACGAGAGCGGTAAGTATGTCATTGTCCGTAAAGGTTCTCTTATACTCGAGCTCTTCTTTATTGACAAGATCGTTCTCATTCACGATAGGTATGGTTCCCTGCTCCAAATAGGCATTCATGATCCGCTTTACCGTTTTTCTCTCTTCACCTGTGGAAAAATTGTGATGTGTTAATAGAACCTGCGAAACGATGATCCGTTCGCTCTTGAAGTAATCTTTATAGTACTTCATGAGTTTGATCTGACCTTCTCCGGAAAGAAGCTGGAGCTTCAATACTTCGGAGGGTCGAGTTTTAAGCCTTTCGATTTCCATTCCTGCCGCCACAGCGCCTGAACTGACGATTACGATCTCGTGCTTCTGTTCGAGAAGCCCGGCAATTTCGTGCACTTTACCTTTCAGCCAGCGGTAGTTGATGCAGGGACCTTTACTAATCAAGGCGCTGCCGATTTTCAGAATAATTCGCATTGGGCTTTAGTCCGCTATTTCTCTATGAGTGAATTTACTTCTGCCGTCCACATATTCGGTTACAGTATGCCCATGACCGACGAGTTTATACTTGTAGATAGTCAGCCCGGAGAGACCGACCGGACCCCTGGCGTGAATCTTATTGGTTGATACCCCGACCTCGGCGCCGAAGCCGTAACGGTAACCGTCGGAAAAACGTGTAGAACAGTTCCACATAACCGAACTTGAATCCACCAGGGACATAAAAAGCTCAGCCGATTCCCTGTTTTCGGTTACGATAGCATCCGTGTGGCGGCTGCCGTATTGATTGATGTGATCTATCGCATGTTTAAGGTCGGTGACAACCTTCACGGAAAGAATAAGATCATTATACTCGGTGGTCCAATCCTCTTCAGAAGCAGGCGCCATAGATGCCAGGGCACAGGCTTTTTCATCGCCCCGGAGCTCCACTCCTTTCAAGGCGGGAACAAGGCGAGAAAGGCAAGCGGAAGCGATGGATTCATGGATGAGAAGCGTTTCCACAGCGTTACAGACAGCAGGATACTGGCATTTAGCGTCACAGGTAATTTTAACCGCCATCTCCAAATCCGCATCCGTGTCTATATAAACGTGGCACAAGCCGTCCGCGTGTCCCAGCACGGGAATGCGTGTGTTCTCCTTGATGTATCGTACAAGCTCTGCCGATCCTCTGGGGATCATGAGATCCACCAACTCATCCAGCTCCAGTAATTTTTTTATTTCTTCGCGTGTCTCAACGAGATGCAAGGAATGAATAAATCCGGAATCGGTTTTCTCCAGAGATTCTTTAACCAGGTTATAAAGAACCCGGTTGCTGTTGGCTGCTTCGGCGCCTCCCTTGATAAGGAGCGCATTCCCTGATTTTATGCAGAGAGAGCTTATCTGGATCAGGGCTTCCGGCCTGGATTCAAAGACAACTCCAATTAAACCAATGGGCACCGTCACCTTGCTCAGAATCAACCCGTTATCCAGCTCGATGGCGAGTATCCTCTTCCCGATAGGGTCGTCGAGTTCAGCCAGATCCTGTAAACCCTTGATAAGCTGATTAAGTTTTTTATTTGAAAGAGCGAGGCGCTGTGCAAGCGCAGGACGTATCTTTAGAATCTCTGCTTCCGCCAGATCCCGCCGGTTGGCATCCAGCACGGCTTCCCTGTGGTGATCCAGGGCTGCCGCTACATTCAAGAGAGCTTTGTCCTTTATTGCACCGGGCAACGAGCCCAGCCGGCAACCTGCATCTTTCGCTAACCCGGCCTGCTGCTCTACTGTCATATACCTACTCTCCACCAAGTTTATATTTTTTAATCACGTAAAAGTCAACATTGACTTTAGACGATAATACCGCCGCCTAATACACGTTCGCCTTCATAAAAAACGGCTGACTGACCCGGAGCAACCGCTTCTCGTTTGTGAAGCTCCACTCTCACTCGATCTCCTTCGCCAGGCGTAATCTCACAGGGAATATCTCCTGTT
>CBDUZM010000382.1:0-3858 GCA_965371685.1 uncultured Spirochaetaceae bacterium
TTAAAAAATACCGGGGTAAACCTACTCGCCGGTAGAGCTCTTTTTAAACGACTTTATCCCTTTCTCCCCTCAGAACTTGGCTTATCCTTTAATTTAGATACGATCCTCACCTTCGGAAGCATTCCTCTTATCTGGAATGCGCCGGATAAAAAAGAATCCTTGAAGGCCTATGTCCGTATGTATCTCAAAGAGGAGATAAAAGGAGAAGCACTGGTGAGGAATCTTCCCGGGTTTGCCAGATTTCTTCCTGTAGCGGCCGTTTTACACGGGCAAGTCATCAATGTTGCCGGAGCGGCCAGAAACGCGGAAATCAGCAGAACCACGTTGAGCGGTTATATTGAAATTTTAGAAGATACACTCCTTGCGTTTCGTCTCCAGGCGTTTGAGGCAAAAATGAGAATAAGAGAAAAAAAGCATCCAAAACTTTACTGGATTGATCCCGGAATAGTGAGAGCCGTTAAGAATCGTTTTGGAGAACTCTATCCTTAAGAGACAGGGGCGTTTTTTGAGGGTTGGATAGCAACAGTGTTAAGGGCGTATAGGGATTATTTCAATTTGTTTGATGAGTTCTATTACTGGGCGCCTGCAGCCGCACAAAAGACAGAGATTGATTTTCTGCTGCAGAGGGAAAACAGCTTTATCGCTATCGAGACAAAATCTTCGAAAAAAATCCATAGAGAGCATCTGAAAGGCATGAAGGCGATTGCGGAGAAGGAGGGGTTAAAGCGCAGAATCGTCGTCTATATGGGTGACAAAACACTGAAAACCGCTGATAACATAGATATTTTACCCGTTCCCGTTTTTATAGAGCTCCTTGATTCAGAAAAACTCTGGTCGTGTTAATTTAAGTGTAGAACCATTCGACCGGCAATATTTTAAGCTTCATCTCTCGGAGATTTCTCTGCACGCCGTTCACACATTCCCCTCTGTAGTACGTGATTATTGCCTTGTTGTCTTTGGTGAAGGTAAGGCTCGGGTAGCAGTACGTATTGCTGATATCGGATTCAATGTCTCGGACATGAATCCAGGTTTGCCCTTCATCCCTTGATATCGCCGCGGTCAGGGGAGACCGCCATTCGGGCAGAGCCTGCCTTCTGTCTACCGCGTTCCATACCAGGAGGAGATCACCAGTTGACGGGATACGCTTTATAAGACAGGGAGATATGGGCGCATGCGGACCCAGCGGAATGGGACGGGTCCATGTTATGCCTCCGTTGTATGAGAAGGAGTGCAGTATCTGACCGTAACAGCTTCGGGCGTACATCAGGAGCACCGGGTGCTTATTGCGGTTGGGGAAACTGCGTCTTTCGGTGTCTATCTCAATTACACCGTTTTCCACGAAACCCGGGGTGGGGTAGTCCCGTGCGGCAGCGAACTCACTCATTTTCCAGGCCTTGCCCCCATCATCCGAATAAGCACAGCACCCGGCAAACCACCAGGGATCTGTGGCTATTAGAAGTGCAATGGGAAAGATGATTCTTCCGGTGGAAAGCTGAATCAGGCGGGAATTTTCAACTACATAGTACCTGTTTCCGTCGTTGCAGATCGGCTCGGGATTCGTCCAGGTAAGGCAGTTATCGTCGGAGAACTTTATGTATGGCCTGCAGTCGAATTCTCCCGGAACCTGTCCGTTTTTAACTGCGAAAGCCAAAGCAATCCTGCCGTCCTGCAGCACAAGCAGATTGGCGCACATTACGTTGCAGCGTCCTATATTTTCCTGCACAACGTGTTCTTTGCTCCACGTTCTTCCACCGTCGTCAGAGAATGTTCCCCTTATCTCAGCGGAAGACTCGTCACCTCCGCCTCCATAGAAGTGGGTATAGGTAAGAAATAACCTGCCGTCGGGAAGCTCAATGACATCTCCTTCCCCATTACGGGGATTGGATTCACTTGTGGTCCAGACTACCGAATCTGTTTTTTTATCGTAGGTTTGCGGCATATCCAAGTTTAAACACTATCCTGAAAAATAATCAATAGTTCTCTTGAGCGTGTAAGAGTTAATATTAAAGACCATCCTTGGACCTTGACATCGGACCAATATAGGACTAAATTATAGTTATGATTGTTGAGAATATCGCTCCGGCCAAAGCGAAGCTTAGTGGACTTGTGAATGCGGCTCTGAGTGGTGAAGAGGTGGTGTTGTGCAAGAATGGCGAACCGGTTGTTCGTCTTATACCTATCTATCCAATGAGCTACGATGATCCCTGCAGGGTTATTACGGAACTGGTTATTAGAGCAGGAGAGGATGCCGTCAATCCACTGGCGGAAGAGGATTGGGGCGCTCTGTCGGAATGATTCTTCTGGATACCTGCGTTTTATTGTGGCTCAATGAAGATCCTCCTGCTCTGCCGATGTTGGTAATGGATCTCATCCGTAAAACGCCCGTAGGTAGTCGATTTGTGTCGGCCATGACGGCTCTGGAAATCGCTATTAAAATCCGGAAAGGCCGGCTGCAAATACCCGGCAGTCAACCACGTATGTGGTTTGATGCCACTGTGGCTGAGCGCGGGTTGAGTGTCATACCCATGACAGCGGGAATCGCATTTCTATCCGCTTCGCTGCCGGATCTCCACAAGGATCCTGCGGATCGTGTTATCATCGCGACAGCCGCCGAGCACCGCCTGACCATAATCACACCGGACAAGCTGATCGCTCAGTATCCGAATATAGAAGTGATGTGGCCATAGCGTCTTCTTACTAGTGGTAAGGTATGCGGGAAGCCCATCAAACAGACGCGCAAGCCATTTCGCAAAATAATCAATGGTTTTCCTGAGCGCTTCAGAGGACAGATTCATATCCGGTTTGATTTCATAGCTTGATTACGACTATCCAAGGCCGATCTCCTTAAATCCTTCCGTCCAGTAAAGAGCGTTTACACGGCCGATCTTTTTTGCTATTGGGTCACGTGATAGGCAAAAAGCCTCTGCTCCACTCAGATCCTTGAGAAAGCTTTCAAGGATTCGCGTATCCCTCTCATCGACATGCTTCTTCGATTTAATCTCCAGGAGGGCAGGACCGATTCCCGGCCTCTCCACCACCAAATCAATCTCTGCACCGTCCTTTGTTCTGAGATAGGAGAATCTGTAATCGTTCTGTTTGTAAAAACTCAATCGCAGCGCCTCTATGATAATAAAATGCTCGAATGCACGACCGTAGGCGTAGGTAGTGGGACGTAAATCTACAGTCAGGGTACGATCCAGCGCTCTCTTTACACCGGTATCGAAAAGGAAAAACTTCGGCGCCTTTGTCTGTCTTTTCCTTATGGATGTATGGAATGGCTCTATTAATGTTCCTAAAAGAGTGTCCTCCAGGATTTCGAAGTACGATTGAATGGTTTTCACATCCGCTCCTACATCTCTGGCCACATTTGTGAAGTTGATGAGCTCTCCATTACATTGTGCAGCGACTTCAAGAAACCTCCTGAAAGGATCAAGTCTTCGTACAAAATGCTCTGCCCACACTTCTTCCTTCAGATACGTCAAAGCGTATGCTCTAAGAAAAGCCTGCTTTTCTGCGTCAGAGTCAAACTTAGTAAGACCGGGAAGTGTTCCGAAACGAAGAACTTGCTCCAGATCGAAGCTGTTCCCAAGCTCGATATGGGTGAAGGGAAAGAGGTTGTACACAAATGCCCGGCCTGCGAGAAGATTTGTAGTGTTTTTTTTGAGCTTTCGAGCACTGGAACCTGTTAGAGCGAACTTCACCTGCGTTTTTTCGATCTGTGAATGTACAACATCCAGAAGCCTGGGTACCTTTTGAACCTCATCGATAATAACCCACTGTAAATCTTCCGCTCGTGCTGCAATCTGGTCTGAAAGCTCGCCTGGTCTCCTGGAGTACCTGTCCTCCTGCTCGGGATCT
>CBDUZM010000383.1:0-3850 GCA_965371685.1 uncultured Spirochaetaceae bacterium
GGCATCCTGAAAGGATCGTTCCAGGTATTCATTATGCGCTTCTTCCCCCTTCCAGAGGGATACAGCTTCCCGCCACTGCTGAATGCCGCCTCCTATGTATGCTTCCCGTCCCAGGAGGGCGCCGGCAGCTTCCGAAGAAAATCCAATGTGATGTACCGGAATTCTGAAGGTTGGTTTCTTCTCGAACGCAGCAAGCACCCTTTCTTTTGAATTCATTTCTACCTCCTCGGTTAATTGACTTTTCATACACAATAGTATAACAAGAAAAACGGAGGATGGAATATGAATTTAGAACAACCCGGCGCGAACGAGGCGCTCCAAACACGGAATCGCTCGAGGGATATAGCCCCGTATTCGGGTATCTGTACCCGATGCGTGGACAACTGTACCGGCAACTGCGACATTTTTAAGGCGTCCATGCGTGGACGGGAGGTGATCTATCCCGGTCCATTCGGAGACATAACCGCCGGCGCAGATAAGGAATACCCCATAGACTATTCGCATCTGAATATCATGGGATTTGCCACCGGAGCGAAGGCCATAGATGAGGCCAACCCGGACAAGGCGATCTTTCCTCAGGTGGATACAACTGCTGTGTACGGGTACACCCATCCTATACGCATGAAAATGCCCATGTTTACCGGGGCTCTAGGATCAACTGATATCGCGCGAAAACACTGGGACAGCTTTGCTGTCGGCGCCGCAATTTCGGGGATTTCCCTTGTAATAGGCGAGAACGTATGCGGTATCGATCATGGTCTAGAACTGAATAAGGAAGGCAAGGTCATCCGTTCTCCAGAGATGGAGCGGAGGGTCAAGATATACAAGGAGTGGTATGACGGATGGGGTGACCTGATCGTCCAGAATAATGTTGAAGACAGACGGCTTGGAGTTGACAGGTATGTAGTGGAAAAGCTCGGTGTAAAAACTATAGAGCTTAAATGGGGCCAGGGAGCAAAATGTATCGGCGGAGAAATAAAGATCAGGGATCTCGAGCGGGCACAGGAGCTCCAGAATAGAGGGTACATCATGACTCCCAATCCGTCCAACAAAGCGGTTCAATCGGCCTTTAAGAACGGCGGAATCAAGGAATTTGAACGCCACTCCCGATTGGGCTTTGTCGACGAGGAAGAGTTCCTGCGAACCGTTGAATATCTCAGACGAAATGTCGGTGTCGATCGAGTGACTCTCAAGACCGGCGCATACGGACCACGCGAGCGGGCCATGGCGATTAAGTGGTCCAGCAAGGCAAGGGTGGATCTCGTTACAATCGACGGTTCCGGCGGAGGAACGGGAATGAGCCCCTGGAGGATGATGCAGGAATGGGGAGTTCCGACTTTTTATCTCCAGTCCTTGGCCTACCAGTATGCACAGAAGCTGGCCACAAGAGGAGAATGGATTCCCAACCTCTCCATGGCCGGGGGATTCTCAACGGAGGATCATATATTCAAGGTGCTTGCCATGGGAGCGCCCTACTTCAAGGCAGTCTGCATGGGACGCGGGCTCATGATACCCGGCTTTGTCGGCGACAACATCGAGGCTGTGCTGCAAAACAAGGAAAATCGTAACTGGAAAGAGCTGCCCAAAACCGTCTCCCTGTTCGGCACGACGCCGGAGCAGATTTTCGCATCTTATTCGTCTGTTGAAGAGAAGTACGGTAAAGACATCGAAAAAATACCTCTCGGCGCTATTGCCCTGTATACCTTTATTGAAAAGCTCCACACCGGTCTCACCCAATTTATGGCCGGGGCTCGCAGCTTCAGGCTGGACACTCTAACCCGCGCCGATGTGGTCGCCCTTACAGAGGATGCGGCGAAGGTAAGTAATCTAACCTATATCATGGATGCCTTCCGGGAGGAAGCGGAAGAAATACTAAACGGTTAATTCTCTACGCCCAGCCAGTAGACGGCGCCTGACAACGCCATCAATACAGCCGGAACAGCCATTGCTGCCCGCCATCCCAACCACTCTACAACGCCGCCAAATACCGGCTGTATAACTGCTGCGCCCAGACTGGCGGCAACGGAGAGAACTGCGGTAATTCTTCCCGAACGGGCCAGGTCACGGCTGTTCAATTCAGCCATAACGCCGGGAAAAACACCGGAAAGTGCAAGCCCGAATCCTCCCAAACATATATAGGCAGTCAAAGGAGTCCGCGCCGCCAAGAGAAGCAGCCCGGATATCAAACCTGCGATACCTGCACCCAGCACAAGCTGGCGGCTGGACAGCTGGCGGGCGAGAAGGCTGTTTAAGTAACGTCCAACCGTTATACCAATCCAGAGAATCGAAAGCCCCGAAGTAGAGATCAGCGTGCTGAAGCCTAACTGCTGCTGTAGATAGAGCACAATCCAGCTGGAAACCCCCACCTCGGCGCCAACATAAAGAAAGAGCACCAGTCCACCAAACAGGATAGAACGGTTCCTCAATATGTCCTTCATCACTCCGCCGGTAAATATTGCTCTCTCACGAGAAACAATAGGGACAGAAAAGGAATTTTTCCAGACAGGAAACAATAGAATTGCGGTTGGCAAAGCGGCAAACCAGAAAACAAAACGCCAGTTTCCTATGTATTGAAGAATCATTCCGGCCATTAAGGGAGAGAACAAGGCGCCAATACCGAAAAACAAGTGCACCAGATTCATCAGAGAACCGGGTTTTCGACTTTGAACAAGGGAGGGGATCACGTTAAGAGAAATTTCAATGCATCCGGCGCCAAACTTCAAGAGGAATATGGCGATAATAGCCCATATCAGAAAAGGTGAAAACCCGAATATAAGCAGAAGCGCGGTTTCAATCAGTAAGCCGGTAAACAGGACTCGCCTGACCCCATACCTGTCGACAACACTTCCCGCGATAATTGGAGCAAACAGAAAACCCAAAGAGCCTATACCCAGCATAATACCGGCTATTGATTCAGTAATTTGGAAAGTTTTCATGATCTCGGGCAGCACAGGACCAAGCAAGAGCAGGATTATGCCATGTTGAGCCATTCCAGCGCAGCTTATTGCAATGAGCTTCCTGCTGTTTTGGTCAGGGCGGTCATGCTGCCGGTGCTCACATGACCGTACTGAAGCACTTGATATATCCTTCGCTCTTTTTTGACGGCTCATTGAAAGCTACTCTAATACATTTCAGCTTTTTTTATCAAGTTATGGTTAGGACAGACATCTCCAATTGATTATCCTGCCTTCCTCAAGTTATAATCTCATGAGAGGTCAACATGGCAAAACACATTGGTATTGTTGCCTGCAGCGCCGAGGGTGCGGCTCTCTGCTACAGGACGATTTGTAAGGAGGCGCCTCAATTGATGGGTGAATACAATCACCCGGAAATTACGATGCACTCCCACCCGTTTCTGGAGTATAAGGAATACATTCAAAACGGCGATTGGAAAAACGTGGCGAAATTGATGCTTTTTTCGGTCCGCAAGACGGCGCAAACCGGGGCGGATTTTGCACTATCCCCGGACAACACGATTCACCAGGCTTTTGGATACGTGGAAGACCAATCGCCGATTCCGTGGCTTCACATTGCCAGGGTGGTCGGGACTGAAGCAAAACGGAGCGGATTCAGGCGCCTCGGTATTCTCGGCACCAGGTATTTAATGACAGGCCCCGTATATCCGGAAAGCCTTAAAGAGCTCGACATACTTTGTGAGATCCCGGGGGAAACCGACCGCGAGCGGATAAATACGATTATTTTCAACGAACTGGTATACGGGATATTCCCGGAAAAATCCCGGCTCTACTTTAACGAGGTAATCGAAAAGCTGAAATTAAAAGGCTGCGACGCAGCTGTGCTCGGATGCACGGAGATACCATTGATTGTGCGTACGGATGACACTCCTCTA
>CBDUZM010000384.1:0-3848 GCA_965371685.1 uncultured Spirochaetaceae bacterium
CAGTTACACTTTGAAATCATCATAGCAGCAAAGGAGAGTTAAATGAAGAGAATCGGCTGGATCGGCACGGGAGTTATGGGAAAATCCATGTGCCATCATCTCATACGTGCCGGACATAAAACGGCTGTTTTCACAAGAACCAAAAAGAAGGCGGACAACCTGATTGCAGAAGGGGCAATCTGGTATGACAATCCCGATGAGCTGGCCCGGAAGAGCGAAATCATTTTCACAATCGTCGGGTTTCCAAAGGACGTGGAGGAGGTATACTTCGGCGAAAACGGTATTCTGGCGGGCGCCACGGAGGGAACCGTTGTCGTCGATATGACCACGTCTCAACCGTCGCTGGCAAAGCAAATCTATCAGGAAGCGGCATCGAAAGATGTCTCAGCCCTGGACGCCCCTGTCTCCGGAGGTGATATCGGCGCCAGAGAGGGAACTCTGGCAATCATGGCCGGAGGGGATCGCAAGAGCTTTGATGAGGTACTGCCTCTTTTCAGGCTCATGGGAAAAAATATAGCCTATATGGGCCAGGCAGGATCAGGCCAGCACACTAAGATGAGTAATCAGATACTGATTTCAAGCACCATGATCGGTGTGGTGGAATCTCTTCTTTACGGCATTAAAGCAGGGCTCGATCCCGAGGAAATTATCGGGGTGATCGGAAAAGGAGCGGCTGCTTCCTGGTCGATCAACAACATGGGGCCCCGAATGATCAAGGGGAATTTTGATCCCGGTTTCTTTATAAAGCATTTTGTCAAGGATATGGGCATCGCTCTTGAAGAGGCGAAACGAATGAACCTGTCCCTTCCCGGCCTGGCCATGGCCAATCAATTCTACATAGCTGCAATGGCCATGGGTCTGGAAAATTCGGGAACCCAGGGTCTTTACAAGGTATTCGAAAAGATTAATGGAGGCAGTTGATTCGCAATAGCCTGCCCTCTGAGCTCTATCTCTGTTTCATCCTTCCAGGGCGCTCAGATAGCGTTCTGCTTCGAGAGCCGCCATACAGCCTGTTCCCGCAGCGGTAATTGCCTGCCGGTAAAGTCTGTCCTGGACATCGCCGCAGGCAAAAACACCTTCCACACCGGTTTCCGTTGATCCGGGCCTTGTGATAATATAACCTGTCTCATCCGTCTTGAGCTGCCCATCAAGAAAATCCGTATTGGGTTTATGGCCTACGGCGTAGAAAAGTCCGGCAGCATCAACGAGTTTTTCCTCTCCGGTTATCTTATTCCTGACCTTCAAACCGGTTAGAAACTGTTCTCCCACCGCTTCCTCAAGGAGTGTATTCCAAATTATGCTGATTTTCGGGTTATCCTGAATACGCTTCTGCATAACTTTGGTTGCTCTCAGCACATCCCTGCGCACCAGCATGGTAATACTGCTGCCGTACCTGGATAAAAACAGCGCTTCTTCGCAGGCGGAATCCCCGCCGCCGACCACAAAGAGGGGTTTATCCCGAAAGAAGGGAAGAGCTCCGTCGCAGGTGGCACAGGCGGAAATGCCCTTTTGCCAGTACTCATCCTCACCCGCAACATGAAGCCTCTTTGCCGTGGCGCCGGTGGCTATAATTATTACCATAGCACTGTATTCGCCTTCCTCGGTTCTCACATTGAAAGGTTGTTTAGAGAGATCTGCCTCAGTAACCGTCTCTGTTTTTATCCTGCAGCCGTATTTCAAAGACTGTTCCCGCATAAGATTCATCAGCTCGGGTCCGTTTATCTTTTCCGGGAATCCCGGATAGTTCTCCACATCGGTGGTCGTGGTGAGCTGACCGCCGGCGGCTATACCGCCTGCCATAAATCCCTCGAACAGCAACGGTTTGAGCTCAGCCCTTCCCGAATATATAGCAGCCGTATGACCCGCCGGCCCGGAACCGATAATAATAATATTTTCAACAATGTTTTCAGCCATACAATTTCCTTTTCATGACAAATGCGTTTGCCCTTAAAATAATAAAACGAGGGCGTACTGTAAAGAAAAAGGCTTGGCAAAGAGATCAGAATTATGTGGAAAAAACTTTTATTTGTCATGCTGACCCTGGTCATAGTTACTTCATTCTTTTTCATAGGGTGTGCCAAGAAAGAGAATATTGTAATCGCCACCGACGCCACCTGGCCTCCAATGGAATTCATCAACGAAGAAAAGGAAATTATCGGCTTCGACATAGACCTGATGAACGCAGTAGCCAAAGAAGGCGGCTTCACAGTGGAGTTTAAAAATACCGCCTGGGACGGCATCTTCGTCGGCCTTGCAGCGGGAAAGTACGACGCGATTATATCATCGGTCACCATTCTCGACGAGAGAAAGAAGACCATGGATTTTTCCGATCCGTACATCAATGCCGGCCAGGTACTGATCGTCCAATCCGGACTCGGAGGAGTTACTACTATTGCCGGTTTGAAGGGCAAGTCCGTCGGCGCTCAGATCGGTACGACAGGCGCCTTTGAGGTGGAAAAGGTATCCGGCGTAACGCTGAAGACATACGACGAACTGGGCCTTGCCATCGAGGACCTGGTCAATGGCAGAATCGCGGGTGTGGTCGCCGATACTCCCATCGCCGCCGATTATGTTCTGCAAAACGAGAATTATAAAGGCAAGATGAAGATTGTTGGGGAACCCTTCACTGACGAGCTTTACGGAATAGCTGTGAAAAAAGGCAATAAGGAACTGCTGGACAAGATAAACACAGGCTTGAAGAAAGTCATCGATTCCGGTGAGATTGAAAAGCTGAAAGATAAGTGGCTTCGCTAGATAAAAAAAGCATCCAGATAACGGATGGGGCTCTTATTCCCGGGAAAGGAGAGAAGGTCATCTTTTCAGCATGGCGGATCTCCTTTTTCGGGGCTATTGTCATACTAATTATCCTTCCCATTGTTTCGCCGGATCCTTACATGAGGATCCTTAAATTTTTGCCCGACGGTATTCTGCGTACCTTTCAGGTCACGATATTCTCCATTTTTTTCTCCACTATCGTCGGGTTGACAGCCGGTTTGGGCCGTATCTCCCGAAATACCTTTATAAACCGGATAGCGACAATTTATATAGAGGTTATTCGCGGCATTCCGCTCCTTGTTCAGCTCTTCTATATCTACTACGCTCTTGCAAAGGTCGTCAGAGTTCCCGATATAAGCGCCGCTATTATCGCCATGACTGTATGCTACGGCGCCTATATGGGTGAAATTTTCCGGGCGGGCATACAGGCTATTCCCAAAGGTCAGATGGAGGCGGCTCTGGCTCTCGGTCTGTCCCGAAGTCAGGCATTACGCATGGTCATCCTTCCGCAGACCTTCCGGCAGCGGGAAGAGCACTCTCCTGCGGTGCATAAACCGACTGGAATACCTTACCTCGGGCGAGATATGGATCGACCAGGACAGAGTTACCAATTCAAAGGGCAATATCAGAAAAATACGTGAAGAGGTGGGCATGGTATTCCAATCTTTCAATCTCTTCCATCACCTCACTGCACTCAAAAATATCACCCTGACCAGCTCTCCGGAGGACAGCAGCAAAGGGTTGCTATTGCACGGGCAATGGCTATGAATCCAAAGGTACTGCTCTTCGATGAACCCACGTCGGTGCTGGATCCGGAAATGATCAAAGAGGTCCTCGATGTAATGCTCGACCTGGCGGAAGAAGGCATAACGATGCTTGTAGTCTCTCATGAAATGGGATTCGCAAGGGCTGCCGCCGATAGTGTTGTATTTATGGATGAGGGAGAAATAATAGAGACAGGAACACCTTCCCGGTTGTTCGACAATCCACAGGAAAAACGCACAAAAAAGTTCTTACAGCCTATCGCAGGTTTCACCCGCAACCCAATAAATATTGAATTAATAAAAAGAAAA
>CBDUZM010000385.1:0-3837 GCA_965371685.1 uncultured Spirochaetaceae bacterium
ATAGATCGGGTGGGAGGCATCTTGAATGCTTTCACGGAGAATGAGCTTACCTGTTTTTACTGTACATTGCCGGAAGAGCATCTCGACCTCGCCGTGGACATACTTACCGATATGGTATTCCATTCGGTCCTTGACTCGATGGAATTAGAAAAGGAAAAATCGGTTATTCTCAATGAAGTTCTTTCCTATATGGACATGCCTGAGCAGCTTGCTCATGAGGTTTATCTGTCCAATATGTGGGGGAATCATCCTCTTGCCATGAAGATAACCGGAGAAATCGCTGAAATAAAAGCTGTCACACTCGAAAGGCTCGAATCGTTCTACAGGGAGCGTTATATAACCTCCAATTTGATTGTATCGGCTGCCGGTCGTTTTAATCCCGACCGCTTGATAGAGTTGATAACGGAGGCCCTGGCGTCGCAGAAGAACGGTGCGTTCAAGGTTAACAGAATTCCTCCTGCAAGGCAGCGTTCATGGGAGTATCAAAAAGCGCATTGTACACAGGTCCATGTCTATACGGGCACGGATTTATCCCTGGAGAATGTCTCTTTATTGTACGCAATACAGGTCTTCAGCACAGTTATGGGGGAATCCATGAGCTCCCGGCTTTTTCAGGAAATAAGGGAAAAAAGAGCTCTCTGCTATTCTATATCGTGCTTTCGAACTCTGTTCTCCGACTGTTCTCTATGGACGGTATACGCGAATACTAAACCTGAACAGGTGAAATTGTTGATAACCTCCCTCAACGAAGAGTTCCATCGTCTTTTATCACAACCCTTTACCGAAGAAGAGGTGATAGATGCCAAGAGTTATTTAAAGGGAAGTCTTATTCTTTCGAAAGAGGATATGGAAGTAAGGATGAAACGGCTCGTTCGCCTTCAGCAGGTAAGCGGCAACGCTATGGAGTATGAAGAATCCCTCCGGTTCATCGATTCGGTAGCTATTGACGAAGTGAAGGAGATTTCGAGAGATATAGCGAATAGCAGCCGGTTCAACCTCCTTGCTTACGGCGGCAGGAGGATACACGGATTTAATGCTGCCGGTTTTGATTTTTAAGGGTCCGGAAATGCTGAGCCGCCACAACACTTTAACTCTATATATTATTCGCGAGCTGCTCGTATCTCTCCTGGTGGCGTTCCTCTTTTACTTTGTAATCTTTTTTGTCAACCAGCTCCTCCTGATGGCTGAGAGGATTCTTTCGCGAAAGGTCCCTCTCTGGGATGTGGTGCGCCTGGTTTTTTATTCCATACCCCTCATTGTCACGTATGCTCTACCATTCGGCACATTGGTTGGGACACTTATGGCTGTCGGACGGCTTTCTTCAGACAGGGAGATACTGGCTTTGCGTACATCCGGAGTTAGACTTTTTCGGATTTTTTTACCCGTTCTTGCCATGGGTTTTGTTTTCTCTTTCTCCGCACTCCTTTTCAGCGATTTCTTTCTTCCCCTGGGAAACATTAAGTTGAAGACCCTTTCAAAACAGGTCTTCTACAAGAATCCGGGTATCGAGCTCGAGCCCTATTCGGTAAACAAGTACGAGGATATCGTAATCGTCACAGGCAATGTGACGGACAATGTGATCGACAGCCTGCTCATAATCGATCGAAACCGTGAAAATAAAAAGAGGAGCATCCTGGCGGACAGAGCATTCCTGGAGCCCAGCTCTCGGCAGAAAGGAATAATCACATTGAGATTGGATAAAGTTTTCTGGCACGTAACTGATCCGCGTAAGAAGGGCGTATTCGAATACGGGTCCGCTGAATCAATGGAGTATAATCTTCCCCTGAAAGACATAGGAACGTTTCTGGTCAATCCCGGTCCCTTTGAAATGAGTTCTGTTGATGTTTGGAGGGAAATCCAGGTACTCCGTGAGCAGCTGGATTTAAGGCAGCAGAAGGTCCTTGAAAATATCAAGAAATTGAAATTGAATCTTGCCGTGGAGGTAAGAGCAGCCCTGGCGGAGCTGGGGCAGAACGTTGTTCTTCCCCCGGAGAGGAAGAAGGCTCTTGAGCGAGCTCTCGATGTTCTGAAGAGAGAACGGGAACGGCCCGGTTTTGACAGAAATTTACAGAGCTATCTGCTCGAATTTCACCGTAAATTCGCCTCGGCTTTTTCTTGTATCGCTTTTATCGTGTTTGCCTTCCCTATGGGCCTCTATGCACGAAGGGGTGGAAGGGGAGTAGGCTTCGGTGTCGGGGTCGTCATGTCAGGCATCTATTGGGGTATGCTGCTGGTAAGCTTTCGTTTGGGTACACGTGTCGATATACCCCCTGCACTTTCCATGTGGGCGCCAAACGCGCTGGTTTTACTTTTGGGTTTATTTTTAATTGCCAGGAGGGTAAGATATTGAAAACGCTTTATTTTATGTTACTTAAAGTTTTTTTACCCGTTTTTATTATCATCCTCCTTTTCTTTACGATAGTATTTCAACTAATGGATATTTCTTCGAATTTATGGCGCTACATCTCCTACGAGACCAGTCTCCTGACCATAGGCCGGATTGCCTTTTACTATCTTCCCAAGTGTGTTTCGTTCTCTCTGCCGGTGGCTCTGCTCTTCTCTATTACCTTCAGTATGGGCAACCTTTATCGAAGCAACGAACTGATATCGATATTCGGGTCCGGTATCAAACTATTGAGTTTTGTCATGCCGTTGATAATGGCAGGTATTCTACTCAGCGCCGGCGGCTTCTTTTTCGAAGAAAAGGTCGTTATACCGACATTCAAGACAAAGAATAGGCTCGTTCAACAGGCCCTTAAACAGCCGGTCACCTACAGCAACAGCAATGTCACCGTTAAAAGCAGCGATAATCGATTCGTGTATAATGTAAATTATTACAACGATAAAAATCAGACCCTTTCCGGTCTAATGCTTCTTGAGAGGGATACAAGCCGCAGGCTGGTGGCGAGAATAGATGCCGAATATGCGGATTGGAATGGGGAAAACTGGGTTCTGCACAACTGCAGGATATTCTCCTGGGATGACGACGGGATGGTGGAGGAAGAACGGGCAATATTCGATTCGGATGAACTTGCGGTAAAGCCGTCTGTATTTCGCAGGGTAAGCACCAGGGTGGATGAGATGGAAGCCGGCGCCGCCGGCGACTATATTGAAAATTTGAAGAAAGCCGGACTGCCCTATCAGGAGCCCCTCAGCGACTACTACCGGAAATTCTCCTTTGCACTGACCCCGCTTATTGCAGCCCTTATCGCCAGCTCCATAGGCGGGGTTTTAAAGAAAAACGTCCTTCTTATGAGCCTCTTCTTTGCGCTGGCAATCTTTGTCGTGTATTATGTTGTGCAAATGGTAGCTATGACTCTGGCGAGAAACGGTTATATTTCACCTGCATTCGGGGCCTGGAGCGCATTTGTGTTCTTCATCCTTGTTGTTGTCAGCCTTTTCAGGCTCGCTCGAAGCTGAAAGACGCCGGGAGTTGCCGTGGAATTCAGGATAACGGATCGGGACGGTAAAGCACGAGCTGCTTTTCTTTCACTGAATCATGGACCGGTTGAAACCCCGGCCTTCATGCCGGTAGGAACCAATGCCACGGTTAAAGCGGTGAGGGTTGACGATCTGGAGGACATGGGCGTTCGGTTGATACTGTGTAATGCCTACCATCTCTACCTAAGGCCGGGTGTCGAGGTTATCAAGGCTGCCGGCGGTCTCCACTCATTTATGGGTTGGAAGCACAATATTCTTACCGATTCCGGGGGATTCCAGGTATTTTCTCTTGCTCCCCTCCAAAAGCTGACGGAAGATGGGGTTTGGTTTAGATCTCATATCGATGGATCCGCCCATACATTAACCCCTGAGAAGATTGTTGAAATACAGTGTGCC
>CBDUZM010000386.1:0-3834 GCA_965371685.1 uncultured Spirochaetaceae bacterium
GATAATAGTAATGAGGAGGATGACGAGGAAAGTTGAGGCAGGTTAAGCCACCGCTGGCGGTAATCATTATTGTCAGAGGAAAGTCCGGGCTCCAAAGAGCATGATACCGGATAATTCCCGGGGATTTCTGGAGAAATCCAGAGATAACAGAGAGTGCCTCAGAAAATATACCGCAGCTTCCTTTAGGGAAGCTGTAAGGGTGAAAAGGCGGGGTAAGAGCCCACCGCCTGCACCGGTAACGGGCAGGGCACGGCAAACCTTATCAGGAGCAAAGCCAAGCAGCGGGTGAATGACTCGTTCGATACCTGCGGGTAGGCTGCAAGAAGCATTCGGTAACGAATGCGGCCAGATAGATGGTGGCGATAAACAGAACCCGGCTTATTACCTGCCTCTTTTCTTTATTGTAACAATGGCGCCAGATATCAATAAATATGCATACTATAATAAAAAACAAGGCCGCAAGAAAAAAATTGCACTCTTTGTGGTAATTTTCATTCTGTTAAGTTCACTAACAGTATTTTTTTTTACTTTTATTCTTCCTAAAATTCAACACCGTTCGACGGCATTGGAAAATTCAGAATTGGATATTATAAAGTTGTGGAATGACGGGCGTTACGATGATGTTATAAACATATCAGAAAAAGAGCTGAAGAAACATCCTATGGATACTGATTACCTCATGTTTTACGGAATGGCACAATACTATAAAGCTTATTATGAAAAAATTCTTGAGGACAAGCTCCCAATGCTGAATGAAGCCGTTTTCGCTTTACGAAAATCATTACTTAATCCATCTTCAGATAAAATTGGAGAAATTTATTACGTTCTCGGTCAGGCTTATTATCATAAAGGAAAGTTTTATTATGATCTTACTGTTGAGTATATTGAAAATTCTATCGAAGCTGGTTATCATGGTTCCAACGCATACGAATATATTGCCCTTGCATACGGCGGTCTCAGTAACACGGAAAAAGAACTGGAATACTTCTTGAAGGCATACGAGAATGATCAGACTGATTTGATTTTGCTGTCAATAGGGAAAGCGTATCTCAAAATAAACGATTTAAATTCAGCCAAAGATTATCTTTTAAGATGTTTGAATACGACATCCGATCACGATGTTGAAAAGGAATGCCGGTTCAATTTAGCTGATATTTATTTAAAACGAAATGAATTACTCAAGGCAGAAGCTCATTTGGATGCCATTATAAAAATCGATAAAGCCTCAGCGGAGGCTCATTTCCAACTAGGTGAGCTCTACAGCAGGATGAATAATATTGTTAAAGCTGTGTCGGAATGGAAAAAAACTTTAGGAATCGATCCTACTCATTACGGCGCAAAACGCCGTTTATATAAATAAGTAATGAAGAGAGTATGGGGAGGCAATTGAATGGGGCTTGGTAGTTTTTTCAATCACATAACTAACGACATTGGTTTAGATCTGGGAACCTGTAATACTCTCGTCTTTGTAAAGGGACGCGGAATAGTGCTTTGCGAGCCATCTGTTGTTGCAGTAGAGCGAGGCACAAAACGAGTCGTTGCCGTCGGTTCCGATGCCAAGCGTATGCTCTGGAGAACACCCGGCGATATTGTCGCTATCAGACCCCTCCGCGACGGAGTAATCGCTGATTTTGAAACAACGGAAAAGATGATTCGCTACTTTGTATCCAGAGTCATTCCCAATAAATGGTTTGTTAAGCCAAGAATGGTAATCGGTGTGCCTTCAGGTATTACAGAGGTGGAGAAAAGAGCAGTCCGTGAAAGCGCCGAGCAAGCGGGGGCAAGAGACCCTGTGTACCTGATAGACGAATCCATGGCTGCCGCCATAGGAGCGGATATACCGATTTACGAACCCGCAGGACACATGATCTGCGACATAGGGGGGGGCACTACTGAAATATCGGTTATCTCCCTCGGTGGTATGGTAGTTGCCAATGCTATTCGAATCGGAGGGGATGAGTTCGACGAAGCGATTATTAAGCACTCAAGAAATGTCCACAATTTGATAATAGGCGAACAGTCGGCTGAAACGCTGAAGGTCACCATAGGTAATGCAACGGCAGATAAAAGAATTGAAAAGATGGAGGTAAAGGGACGGGACGCTATTACTGGTCTCCCGAGGCGCATCGAAATGGATTCTGTTGAGGTGCGGGAATCGCTTAAGGTGCCGATGAATGCCATCGTAGAGGAAATAAAACGGAGTCTGGGACAAACTCCGCCGGAATTGGCTGCAGATATCGTGGAAAGGGGAATCGTTATTACAGGCGGCGGGGCTTTGTTGAAGGGTCTTCCCAGGCTGATTGCTAAAGAAACGGGAGTTCCTGTTATTCTCGCGGAAAATCCGATGGAATGTGTGGCATTGGGAGCGGGAAAATTCCTTGAAAGCATGAAGGATAACGGAAGACGATTTTATAATATAAAAGCGTAATATTGTCTAATGCGGTCTATTAAATCCTTTATTACAAAACATAAACAAGGCGTCAGCTTTGTTGCATTAATTCTTTTCTCAATTCTCCTGCTTTTAATAACGAGTAAGAGTATCGAACTGCAGCCCAAGAGAATCGGTCAGGGGTTTATAAGTATCTTCCAGAAAGCTGTGACAGGTATTTCTGATTGGGTGGGAAATACAGTCAACTCTATCGGTGAGTTGAAGAATACAAAGAAAGAACTGGAGGAATATAAGGAGCAACTACTGGTCTATGAACGCATGTCGAGGGAAAGTTTCCTGCTGAAACAGGAACTTCAGCACTTGAGAGAGCTCCTCCATTTCTCGCAGCAGACGGAGTATAAAAACATAGCCGCTGAGGTTGTAGCAAGACAGCCTGGTAATATATTTTCTCTTATAACCCTCAATAAGGGAGAGAAAGACGGAGTAAAGCGGTATATGCCGGTAGTTGCCCAGAATCATGGATTAACCGGACTTGTTGGCAAGGTTATCACTGTAAGCACATCATCCTGTACGGTAATACCGCTTTTTAATGAGGATAGTTATGTAGCTGCCCGACTCGAAAAAACCCGGTACGAGGGTATCGTAAATGGTGAAGGGGAGTTTTCGGATCTTATTTCCATGCAGCATGTACAAAAAATTGCTATTCGGGATATTCAGTATGGAGATATTATTATTACATCGGGTCTGGGGAAGGTGTTTCCCAAAGGCATCCCCATAGGAAGGGTTAGATCGATGAAGTCTGAATCAGCTGAAACCTCCGTTGAGCTGAAGATTGAACCTGTAATTGATTTTTCCAGGCTTGAATTTGTTCTGATCCTGGGAACAGGAGAATAAATGAGTGGAAGAGTGAAAATTTCCCTGTTGTCGATTTTCATGCTCGCTGTTGCAACTATCCTCCAATCGACCCTAATCAGATACATTGCTATTGGAGGAGTAAAACCGGACCTTTCTCTTATTATCCTGGTTTTCATTTCTGTTCGTACAGGAAGTCTGATCGGACAGTTTTCAGGCTTTACATCCGGTCTTATAGAAGATTTTATCAGTCTTCCTCCCCTGGGCTTCTTTTCTCTGATTCGTACTATAATTGGTTTTTTATATGGCTTGATTCGACGTTCATTTTATATCGATCCTCTATTTGTTCCCATTATTTTTGTAATAGTGGCCAGTTTAATAAAAGGAATTCTCATCTGGCTGGTGGCTCTTATATTTTCAGTGTCGAGTGCGAGTATCGCTTTTTTCGGCGTCAAATTTTGGGTAGAGATCGGTTACAATGCCTTATTGGCGCCCTTCATTTTCGCCTTGCTGAATTTGCTAAAAATATTTAAAATTCTGGAACGGGGAGAACGTTAATGGGTGATGCTTTCCATGGTGAACGGAAAAGAAAT